>NZ_JASUAZ010000013.1:0-97443 GCF_030283135.1 Mixta mediterraneensis
TGTAAAACACTAATCTCCACTCTGGTCTCCAATGTCATCATTGGCAGTGCCTTAAAACTGCCATTTTTACCCTAGGTGGGTCAGATTTACATCGGCAGGTGGGCCAGTTTTACATCGGTAGCGACAGGTAAGCACCAGTCAGCAATTCCCAGTTTTCATCGCTTGCATTATTCATGTATGTTATCAGTAGTTTACGTTTGGCTGCGGTTAGCTTAAAGCCCTGCGCCGTGAGTAACTGGGTTATGCTGTCAATATCACTACGTGAATAAATAACGCCTAAAACATAGTGTTTTTCATAATGTTCGTAGGGAAAGAGCGCATTTTTGTAAGATGAGCGGTTTCTAAAATAGCCCGTAAAAGCGCCTAAAGTCATACCATTAACGGAATTCTCAGTGATTCTGTAAGTTGTCTTTAAATCAATCGCATACTTTTTGCCTTCTGAATCTATAAAGGTCACATCAGGATAATAGTTTTGATGGGGAGGGAGCCTGATCGTTAAGTTATTTTCCCTGGCAAAATCCAGCAGGTGAGGAAATATCATAATTTCTAAAACTTTCGATATGACCTTGGTGTCAGTGGTAATAGAGTAAATATTTCTGTAAGTATCAATAAATCCTTTCACAGACCAGTCTTTACTCCCTGGGACTGTTAAAGCATTTTTTAAGTGTGGTAAGAAATTTATAAGCTTTTGATGAAAATCCATTTTACACCCCTGTAATCAGAACTTCTCTGACTTTTGTTTTTTTAGATAGTGCGTACTTATAATTAACATAATTAACTTCAACACGCTTACCCATTAACTGTAAAAAAGCGGTGATTTCATCAATGCTGGGAATGCCGTCTTCTCTATAAGAGATAGCAATCTTGCTGTTCTTAAAGGCGGATATACATTTAAAAAATTCCTGTGATATAAACTTCCTGTCTTCCCATGGAGATTTAGTTTTTAACATCGCCTTATTTTTGCTATTGAAATCTATTTTAGTCTCCCAGCTATCATAATTCGCCAGGCCTTCCAGGAAATGATAGAAATCCATGTACATTGTTAAGCTGCCTTTTACAGGAACATAAGGCGGATCGAAATAGACCAAATCGGCATTGACTTCATCATAAGCGATATGTGAAATATCACTGTTAATGGCTTTATTGGGCTTTTTGTTATCAAATATAGCGAGGTTCGCCTCTTTGATAAATTTTAAAAAATGCTGCTCGAATGGCTTATCCCAGGTTGCTTTATTACCAAAACTTCTTTTTACATCTGCCGTTCTGACGTTAAGGTTATTTCTGTGAAATAGATTATAAGGCCTTTTAGAAAGGCATGACTGGAATAAGGCCCAAAACATGATGGCTCTTTTATATTCATTATGCATCCGATGTATGTTTTGCGTTACCATGTCTAGCCATATATCTTCATCATGAAGATAATATATCCCTTCGAAGTGATCACTTATAATATTCTTATATAAATAAGAAGGATCTTTGCGCAAGACAAAATTTATATCTTCCTCATTAATTGTAATGGCGTTATTTTCAATGAAAGCTTTTGCTATTTGATAATTGAAGTGCATTTTGTCATTAGCAATGACAGTTTTACCCATGGCCTTAAACATATATGCTACAGAGGAGGTACCAGAAAAAGCATCAAGTACAGTCTCAAAATCCAGATGCCCTAAGCAATCCGCAATCCATTTTGTTAGTTTATATTTGCTACCTTGATAGCGTGTTTTAGGAAAAATTCCTGACTGAAACGGCTCCCCCGAGAATAAATCCATCAAATCCAAGCTCATGCTGCCACCGTAGAATACCCAATTACATTTTTCATTTTAAACTAATTCGTTGTCAAAAACATGTGTGCAGTATACTAAAAAGCGAGTGCCATATCCTTCGGCTTTAAATTATATTTAAAAAGCCCTCGCATATATTTATCATGACATCAAAGCAGCGAACGGTCTTTTACCCGTCATATCCTCATCTTTAGGCAATCTCCCTGTCAGGAATAGGCGTTCCATCGGGGCTATGGGCAGCTTATAAACTGAATGCAGAAGGGACTTAAACGTTCCGCCTTGTCTGTCAGAACGGCAAAGATGAAGAGGATTAATTTGTCAGGAAACTGGGCTGGGTATGTGTGGAGAGACGTGTAGCTGAGGTCGCTGAAAGAGCACCCGCCGCCGGCTAAACGCCAGCGGCGGGTAAGGGGTCAGGCTTTCTGTGTTTGTTTCTTAACCATATAACCTATACCCAGAGTGACTAGCCAGACCGGAATCAACCAGACAGAAATAGCCATACCTGGCGTGATGGCCATCAGGGCTAAAATACCCGCCAGGAATACCAGGCAAACCCAGTTTCCCACCGGATAAAACAGCGCCCTGAAGCGCGTCGTTACGCCTTGCTGATCTTTCTTTTTACGGAATTTCAGGTGCGCCAGACTGATCATTGCCCAGTTAATTACCAGCGCTGAGACTACCAGCGACATCAGCAAGCCAAAAGCTTCTCCCGGCATCAGATAGTTGATTAGTACACACAGCGCGGTGGCAACCGCAGACACCAGAATCGTCATCACCGGCACGCCTTGACGGTTAACGTTAAGCAGCGCTTTCGGCGCATTGCCTTGCTGTGCCAGACCAAACAGCATACGGCTGTTGCAGTAAACGCAGCTGTTATAGACCGATAACGCCGCCGTCAGGATCACCACGTTCAGAGCATTAGCCACCGTTGCATCGCCCAGCTCATGGAAGATAAAAACGAACGGGCTGGTTTCAGCGGTAACACGGGTCCACGGCATCAGCGACAGCAATACTGCCAGCGAACCGATATAGAAAATCAGAATACGCCACAAGACCTGGTTAGTTGCTTTCGGAATGCTGGTTTCCGGGTTGTCGGCTTCTGCTGCCGTTATGCCAACCAACTCCAGCCCACCAAACGAGAACATGATGATCGCTATCACCATCACCAATCCACTCAGACCGTTCGGGAAGAATCCACCTTGCTCCCACAGGTTCCTGACTGTGGCTTGTGGACCGCCGTGGCCGCTAAACAACAGCCAGCCCCCAAACAGGATCATGCCAATCACCGCGATAACTTTAATGATGGCAAACCAGAACTCCATCTCGCCAAATACTTTGACGTTAGTCAGGTTGATGGCATTAATCATCACGAAGAAGATGGCCGCAGAAGCCCAGGTGGGAAAATCAGGCCACCAGAACTGAATGTATTTGCCGACTGCGGTGAGCTCGGCCATCGCAACCAGCACATACAGAACCCAGTAATTCCAGCCTGAAGCGAAACCGGCGAAGTTACCCCAGTACTTATAGGCAAAATGGCTAAAGCTACCGGCGACCGGCTCTTCAACCGCCATTTCGCCTAACTGACGCATGATAAGAAAAGCGATAAAGCCGGCAATGGCATAACCCAGAATAACGGCCGGTCCGGCGGACTTAATGACTGATGCGCTGCCCAGAAACAGGCCGGTTCCTACCGCGCCACCCAGCGCGATCAGCTGAATATGGCGGTTCTTAAGCCCGCGCTTCAGCGTGTCGCCGTGCTGTTGTTCCATACAAACCTCATGATGTTTTTATTCTTCGTTTGCAGCGCAAATTCGCTGTAAGGAAGTGGTTACATTAACGTATTGATTTTTTTACGGTATCAGGCGTGCTGTATGTTGCCCATTGCTACCCTGGCGACAAGAATAGTGATAAGCGCATCGCTTTGCACCTGCTTTCGCTTTGCACCTGCTTTCGCTTTGCGTGCTGAGAGTTGACTGAAAAAACACCGTAGCGCTGCGGTCAAAGCGGGCAAATTTTTTGCCACGAAAAAACATTTCATACGCATACGATTGCCTTATGGTAAACCGTATCTGGAACCGCTAATCGCGCGTAAAATGTGATAAAAGCGAAAAAATTTAACATTTCCCGCGACAGCAATTTTTCATATTTTTAACGCTAAGTTAGCGTCAGAGCGCACACTCGCGGGATTTTTGGCGCCCGTTCCCATATAGACACAAGGTGAATACTTTGTTACTTTACGCACTCCATTTTGAAATTGGTATTACCAATTTACTCCGGACGATTGGCATAGATAAGAAGGGAAGATGGCTTACAGTAAGATTCGCCAACCCAAGCTCTCCGATGCAATTGAGCAACAGCTTGAATCCCTGATTATGGAAGGGACCCTGCATCCGGGGGAGAAGCTGCTCCCCGAGCGCGAACTCGCCAAACAATTCGATGTCTCACGTCCATCGCTCCGCGAAGCTATCCAGCGTTTAGAAGCGAAAGGATTGTTGCTGCGTCGTCAGGGCGGCGGGACGTTTGTACAGGAACATCTCTGGCAAAGCATGAGCGATCCGCTCGTTGAGCTTCTCGCCGACCATCCGGAATCACAGTTTGACCTGCTGGAAACGCGTCACGCGCTTGAAGGTATTGCTGCTTATTACGCGGCGCTACGTGGCACGGAAGAAGATATACAACGTATTCGTGTCTGTCATATTCAGATTCAGCAGGCGCAAGAAAGCGGCGATTTAGACGCCGAAGCGGACGCAGTAATGCAGTATCAGATCGCTGTCACAGAAGCGGCCCATAATGTCGTGCTTTTGCATTTGCTACGCTCCATGGGTCCTATGCTGGAAAAAAACGTCCGCCAGAATTTTGAATTACTCTACTCGCGTCGGGAAATGCTGGCGAAAGTGAGTGGTCACCGCGCCAGAATATTTGAGGCGATTGTGGCTCGTGAGCCGGAACAAGCACGCGAGGCTTCACACCGTCACCTGGCGTTCATTGAGGAAATCTTGCTGGACAGAAGTCGGGAGCAGAGCCGTCGAGAACGCTCCCTACGTCGTTTACAGCAACGTAAGGAATAACGTGCGACAAAGATCGTGCGGACATGTGCGACGAGCCTGTCTCTTTTTGCTTCACAGGCTCCCGATTATTCAACGTATTAGACACAGATAAGGAACACACCCATGTCAGAACGTTTACACAATGACGTGGATCCGATTGAAACTCGTGACTGGCTACAGGCGATCGAATCGGTCATCCGTGAAGAAGGTGTAGAACGTGCGCAGTACCTGATTGATCAGGTACTGGGTGCAGCCCGCAAAGGCGGCGTGAAAGTTGCTGCCGGTTCATCTGCAATCAGCAACTACATCAACTCTATTGCCGTTGAAGATGAACCGGATTATCCGGGCAATACCTCTCTTGAGCGTCGTATCCGTTCCGCAATCCGCTGGAACGCCATCATGTCGGTGCTGCGCGCATCGAAAAAAGATCTGGAGCTGGGCGGCCATCTCTCTTCTTTCCAGTCTTCTGCCACTATCTATGAAGTGTGTTTTAACCACTTCTTCCGCGCGCGCAATGACAAAGACGGCGGTGACCTGGTTTACTTCCAGGGCCATATTTCACCGGGCATCTATGCGCGTGCGTTCCTCGAAGGGCGTTTGACCGAAGAGCAGATGAACAACTTCCGCCAGGAAGTACATGGCAATGGCC
Organism: Mixta mediterraneensis; assembly: GCF_030283135.1. Classification (NCBI taxonomy): domain Bacteria; kingdom Pseudomonadati; phylum Pseudomonadota; class Gammaproteobacteria; order Enterobacterales; family Erwiniaceae; genus Mixta; species Mixta mediterraneensis. The sequence continues at coordinate 5,478 of NZ_JASUAZ010000013.1, forward strand.
TGTCATCCTATCCGCATCCGAAACTGATGCCGGAATTCTGGCAGTTCCCAACCGTTTCCATGGGCCTTGGCCCACTGTCGGCAATCTATCAGGCGAAATTCCTGAAATATCTGGAACATCGCGGCCTGAAAGACACCTCAGCGCAAACCGTTTACGCCTTCCTGGGTGATGGTGAGATGGATGAGCCAGAATCTAAAGGTGCAATTACCATTGCTACCCGTGAAAAACTGGATAACCTGGTGTTCATCATCAACTGCAACCTGCAGCGTCTGGATGGTCCGGTTACTGGTAATGGCAAAATTATCAATGAACTGGAAGGCATCTTTGCTGGTGCTGGCTGGGAAGTTATCAAGGTTATTTGGGGGGGCCGCTGGGATGAGCTGCTGCGTAAAGACACCAGCGGTAAACTGATCCAGCTGATGAATGAAACCGTTGACGGCGACTATCAGACCTTCAAGTCACGCGACGGTGCCTATGTGCGTGAGCACTTCTTCGGTAAATATCCCGAAACTGCCGAGCTGGTTAAAGACATGTCCGATGATGAAATCTGGGCACTGAACCGTGGCGGTCACGATCCGAAGAAAATCTACGCGGCGCTGAAAAAGGCGCAGGAAACCAAAGGTAAACCGGTTCTGATTCTGGCGCACACCATCAAAGGTTATGGTATGGGCGACACCGCGGAAGGCAAAAACATTGCCCACCAGGTGAAAAAGATGAATATGGACGGTGTGCGTTACATCCGCGATCGCTTCAATGTACCGGTGGCCGATGACAAGATTGAAAATCTGCCTTATGTGACATTTGAAAAAGGCTCCGAAGAGTACAGCTATCTCCATGGCCAGCGTGAAAAACTGGGTGGTTATCTGCCTACACGCCAGGCGAAATTTACAGAGAAGCTGGAAATGCCGACGCTGGAAGATTTCGGTGCGCTGCTGGAAGAGCAGAACAAAGAAATTTCTACCACGATTGCTTTCGTGCGTGCGCTGAACGTGATGCTGAAGCACAAATCGATCAAAGATCGTCTGGTTCCGATCCTGGCGGACGAAGCGCGTACCTTTGGTATGGAAGGTCTGTTCCGTCAGATTGGTATTTATAGCCCGAACGGTCAGCAGTATACGCCGCAGGACCGCGAGCAGGTTGCTTATTATAAAGAAGACGAGAAAGGTCAGATTCTGCAGGAAGGCATCAACGAGCTGGGTGCAGGTTCATCCTGGCTGGCGGCGGCGAACTCTTACAGCACGAATAACCTGCCGATGATCCCGTTCTACATCTATTACTCAATGTTTGGTTTCCAGCGTATTGGTGATTTGATGTGGCTGGCGGGCGACCAACAGGCACGCGGTTTCCTGGTTGGTGGCACGTCTGGACGTACTACGCTGAATGGTGAAGGTTTGCAGCACGAAGATGGTCACAGCCACATTCAGTCGCTGACTATCCCGAACTGTATTTCTTACGATCCGTCTTACGCCTACGAAGTGGCAGTTATCATGCAAGACGGCCTGACTCGCATGTATGGCGAAGCGCAGGAAAATATTTACTACTACATCACCACGCTGAACGAAAACTACCATATGCCGGCGATGCCGAAAGGTGCTGAAGAGGGCATCCGCAAAGGTATCTACAAGCTGGAGACAGTGGAAAGCAGCAAAGGTAAAGTTCAGCTGCTGGGGTCAGGTTCAATCCTGCGTCATGTACGTGAGGCGGCGCAGATCCTGGCGAAAGACTATGGCATCGGTTCTGACGTCTACAGCGTAACCTCATTCACCGAACTGGCGCGTGATGGCCAGGATTGTGAACGCTGGAATATGCTGCATCCGACTGAAGAGGCACGTGTGCCTTATATCGCACAGGTCATGAACGATGCGCCAGCGGTTGCGTCTACCGACTATATGAAGCTGTTTGCTGAGCAGGTTCGCAGCTATATACCAGCCAGCGATTATCGCGTGCTGGGCACCGACGGCTTTGGCCGTTCGGACAGCCGTGAGAACCTGCGTCATCACTTCGAAGTGGATGCTTCTTACGTGGTGATTGCGGCACTGGGTGAACTGGCTAAACGTGGCGAAGTTGATAAAAAAGCAGTAGCGGAAGCCATCGTTAAGTTCAATATCGATGCCGATAAAGTTAACCCGCGTCTGGCTTAAGAGGTAAAAGAGTAATGGCTATCGAAATTAAGGTACCGGACATCGGGTCTGATGAAGTTGAAGTCACCGAGATTCTGGTCAAAATTGGCGATAAGGTAGAAGCCGAGCAGTTACTGATTACTGTGGAAGGCGACAAAGCTTCGATGGAAGTGCCTTCACCGCAGGCTGGCGTGGTAAAAGAGATTAAAATCTCCACCGGCGATAAAGTCGAAACCGGCTCGCTGATCATGATGTTTGATGCCGAAGGTGCAGCGGAAGCGGCACCGGCGCCAGCAGAAGAGAAAAAAGCCGAAGCCGCACCGGCACCTGCTGCTTCAACTGCCAGCAAAGACGTCGATGTGCCTGATATTGGCGGTGATGAAGTTGAAGTCACCGAGATTCTGGTGAAGGTCGGGGACAAAGTTGAAGCCGAACAATCGCTGATCGTCGTTGAAGGTGACAAAGCGTCAATGGAAGTTCCGGCTCCGTTCGCCGGGGTGGTAAAAGAGATTAAAATCGCTACCGGCGACAAAGTGAATACCGGCTCTCACATTATGGTATTTGAAGCTGAAGGCGCAGCACCAGCCGCGGCGGCCAGGCCAGAAGTGAAAGAGGAAGCCGCGACGGCACCCGCCGCCGCAGCGGGCGCAAAAGACGTTAACGTGCCAGATATTGGCGGCGATGAAGTTGAAGTGACCGAAGTGCTGGTAAAAGTTGGCGACAAAATTGAAGCTGAGCAATCACTGATTGTGGTTGAAGGCGACAAGGCGTCGATGGAGGTCCCTGCTCCGTTCGCCGGTACCGTGAAAGAACTGAAAGTGGCGACGGGCGATAAAGTCAGCACCGGCTCACTTATCATGGTGTTTGAAGTGGAAGGCGCAGCCCCTGCGGCAGCGAAACAGGAAGCCGCAGCCCCTGCGAAAACGGAAGCTAAACCGGCAGCAGCGGCACCAGCGCCAACAGAAGCCAAAGGCGAATTCGCTGAGAACGATGCTTACGTCCATGCCACGCCGGTTATCCGCCGTCTGGCACGTGAGTTCGGCGTTAATCTGGCAAAAGTCAAAGGCACGGGCCGCAAAGGCCGCATCCTGAAAGAGGACGTGCAGTCTTACGTTAAAGATGCGGTGAAACGCGCCGAAGCCGCACCGACCGCGACCAGCGGTGGCGGATTGCCCGGTATGCTGCCATGGCCGAAGGTAGACTTCAGCAGGTTTGGCGAAATCGAAGAAGTGGAACTGGGTCGTATCCAGAAAATTTCGGGAGCGAATCTGAGCCGTAACTGGGTGGTCATTCCGCACGTTACGCATTTCGACAAAACCGATATTACCGATCTGGAAGCTTTCCGTAAGCAACAGAACGCCGAAGCTGAGAAGCGTAAGCTGGATGTGAAATACACCCCTGTGGTGTTTATCATGAAAGCGGTTGCGGCTGCTCTTGAGCAGATGCCACGCTTCAATAGTTCACTGTCGGAAGATGCGCAGAAACTGACGCTGAAAAAATACATCAATATCGGGGTGGCGGTTGATACGCCAAATGGACTGGTTGTTCCCGTCTTTAAAGATGTGAACAAAAAAGGCATCACCGAGCTGTCGCGTGAGCTGATGGCAACCTCGAAAAAAGCGCGTGACGGCAAGCTGACGGCGGGGGATATGCAGGGCGGATGCTTCACTATTTCCAGCCTGGGCGGCCTGGGAACGACGCACTTTGCGCCGATTGTTAATGCGCCGGAAGTAGCTATCCTTGGCGTTTCCAAATCTGCGATGGAGCCGGTGTGGAATGGTAAAGAGTTTATGCCTCGTCTGATGATGCCAATCTCTCTTTCCTTTGATCACCGCGTGATTGACGGTGCTGATGGTGCGCGTTTCATCACCATTATCGGCAATATGCTGTCAGACATTCGTCGTCTGGTAATGTAAAGATAAAAAAGGCCGGCTGATGCCGGCCTTCTTGTAGGCATTCGTGGCACCGCGGTTGGCAGTTTGTTAACAATTCTGTAAACTCTTGCGGTGAAAGTGTCCCGGTGGAAGAAGGGCATTCTGAGCCTATTCCATTAGGCGTAACTGGCGCAGTCAGTTTGTGGCAGGCTTGCGCTCAGGCTCCGCACCGTACTGGATGTACGTGAGGTGTTTGAGTACTGCCCGTTCGCAAAATGGCCAGTGAACTCGCCTAATGGGATAGGCTCAACGTCTGACCCGCCGGCAATCTAATAAGAGGTCATGATGAGTACAGAGATTAAAACTCAAGTCGTGGTACTTGGGGCTGGTCCTGCAGGTTACTCTGCAGCCTTCCGTTGCGCTGATTTAGGTCTGGAAACCGTACTGGTCGAACGTTACAACACCCTCGGCGGTGTTTGTCTGAACGTAGGCTGTATCCCGTCTAAAGCGCTGCTGCACGTTGCGAAAGTGATCGAAGAGGCGAAAGCGCTCGAAGAACACGGCATCGTGTTTGGTCAGCCATCTACTGATATTAACAAAATTCGCAGCTGGAAAGATAAAGTTATCAACCAGTTGACTGGCGGCCTCGCTGGCATGGCGAAGGGGCGTAAAGTCAAAGTGGTAAATGGCCTGGGTAAATTCACCGGTGCCAACACGCTGGTAGTAGAAGGTGAGGGTGGCGCAACCACCATTAACTTTGATAACGCCATTATTGCTGCGGGTTCACGTCCAATCGAACTGCCATTTATTCCTCATGACGATCCACGCGTGTGGGATTCAACCGATGCGCTGGCATTGAAAGAAGTGCCTAAGCGTCTGCTGGTAATGGGCGGCGGTATCATCGGTCTGGAAATGGCCACCGTTTATCACGCGCTGGGTTCAGAAATTGACGTGGTCGAGATGTTCGATCAGGTTATTCCTGCCGCTGATAAAGACGTGGTAAAAGTCTTTACCAAACGTATTAGCAAACAGTTTAACCTGATGCTGGAAACCAAAGTGACGGCTGTCGAAGCAAAAGACGTCGGCGTTTACGTTTCTATGGAAGGGAAAAAAGCACCGGCTGATGCCCAGCGTTACGACGCCGTGCTGGTGGCGATTGGTCGCGTACCGAACGGTAAAGGTCTTGATGCTGGTAAAGCGGGCGTGGAAGTCGATGACCGTGGCTTTATCCGCGTTGATAAGCAAATGCGTACTAACGTGCCGCATATCTACGCTATCGGCGATATTGTGGGTCAGCCGATGCTGGCGCACAAAGGCGTCCATGAAGGTCATGTGGCGGCAGAAGTGATTTCAGGTCTGAAGCATTACTTCGATCCGAAAGTGATCCCGTCTATTGCCTACACCGAGCCGGAAGTTGCCTGGGTTGGCCTGACCGAGAAAGAAGCGAAAGAGAAAGGCATCAGCTATGAAACCGCCACGTTCCCGTGGGCTGCTTCTGGCCGCGCTATCGCTTCTGATTGTGCAGACGGTATCACCAAGCTGATTTTCGACAAAGAAACGCACCGCGTGATTGGTGGCGCGATTGTCGGGACGAACGGCGGCGAGCTGTTAGGCGAAATCGGTCTGGCGATTGAGATGGGCTGCGATGCAGAAGATATTGCTCTGACCATCCATGCTCACCCAACGCTGCATGAATCTGTCGGTCTGGCGGCAGAAATGTTTGAAGGCAGCATCACCGACTTGCCAAATGCAAAAGCGAAAAAGAAATAAGCGCTTTTAGCCTGTAAATTAACGGCTCCGTAAGGGGCCGTTTTTTATATAACTTTTCACAGAATAAATAAAAGTGTGCCTGAGCGGCCTCAGTCCTGGCTTAAGCGTTTGCTGGTCTTCCCGGCATTTCCGGTCCCAACCCGCAGAGCATAACCAGAAGTTAGTGAATAAACGGACTGGGATGGCGCGAAGTTATGATACCCCCACAGCAGACAGGGCATGGGTGCCGGTTTTAGCCCAGGGCGGTGGTCGCTTAACCGCTCAGTTGCCAGCCAGCTTTATCCTCTGAAAGCTCACTGCGCGGCAACCGATGTTATGCTGCATCCGATGAATGCTGCTCAGCCTGACGAGAAAAGCGTCAGGCTGCACGCCATCTCCTTGCGACAGTCGGGGAAGCCATTCATCTCTAATTTCGTCAGTGACAGCGAAAAACGCGGAAATGTCCTGCCTTGCTTTTTTTTGTTTCAGCCGCGTTTTCCAGTTCATTCTGCTGCAGAAGCTAGCAATGTTGCTTTTTTGTAAACGGATTAACAATCGAGCGAAATCCTGCTATGCTGCCCCACGCGGAACCGGGCACCTTACCCTACTCACGGAATGCTTTGTCATTAGGGTGCACCGGAAACCCATACAATGAGAGCGAGGAGAACGTCGTGCTAGAAGAATACCGTAAGCACGTTGCTGAGCGTGCAGCCCAGGGGATCGTACCTAAGCCTTTAGATGCTTCCCAAATGGCCGCGCTGGTTGAACTGCTAAAAACCCCACCTGCGGGTGAAGAAGAATTTTTGATCGATCTGTTGGTCAACCGTGTCCCACCCGGCGTCGATGAAGCGGCGTATGTTAAGGCTGGATTCCTGGCGGCTGTCGCTAAGGGTGAAGCAATCTCTCCTCTGGTATCCCCTGAAAAAGCGGTTGAACTGCTTGGCACCATGCAAGGCGGTTACAACATCCATCCGCTGATTGAAGCCCTTGATGATGCCAAACTGGCCCCTGTCGCCGCGAAAGAACTTTCGCACACGCTGCTAATGTTCGACAGCTTCTACGATGTTGAAGAGAAAGCTAAAGCGGGCAACGAATATGCTAAGCAGGTGATGCAATCCTGGGCTGATGCTGAATGGTATCTGTCTCGCCCGGAACTGGCAGAAAAAATCACCGTGACGGTTTTCAAAGTGACGGGTGAAACCAACACGGATGATCTGTCTCCGGCCCCGGATGCCTGGTCACGTCCAGACATTCCCCTGCACGCATTAGCGATGCTGAAAAATGCCCGTGAAGGCATTGAGCCGGATGAAGCAGGCAATATCGGCCCCATCAAACAGATTGAAGCGCTGCAGGCCAAAGGTTTCCCGCTGGCTTATGTTGGTGACGTTGTCGGTACCGGTTCATCGCGTAAATCCGCCACCAACTCGGTGCTGTGGTTTATGGGTGACGACATCCCGAACGTGCCAAATAAAAAAGGCGGCGGCGTGGTGCTGGGCGGCAAAATCGCACCTATCTTCTTCAACACCATGGAAGATGCGGGTGCGCTGCCAATTGAAGTCGATGTTAACGAAATGAATATGGGTGATGTTATCGACATCTATCCATACAAAGGCGAAGTGCGTAACCACGAAACCGGCGACCTGCTGGCCAGCTTCGAGCTGAAAACGGACGTGCTGATTGATGAAGTACGCGCTGGTGGCCGTATTCCGCTGATTATCGGTCGCGGCCTGACCAGCAAAGCGCGTGAGTCGCTTGGTTTGCCACACAGCACTCTGTTCCGTCAGGCGAAGGACGTGGTGAAAAGCACTCGCGGTTACTCGCTGGCGCAAAAAATGGTAGGCCGTGCTTGTGGTACTGAAGGCGTCCGTCCTGGTGCCTATTGTGAACCAAAAATGACGTCAGTGGGTTCGCAGGACACCACCGGGCCAATGACCCGTGATGAACTGAAGGATCTGGCGTGCCTTGGCTTCTCTGCCGATTTGGTGATGCAGTCGTTCTGCCACACCGCTGCTTACCCGAAACCGGTTGACGTCAATACTCACCATACGCTGCCAGACTTCATTATGAACCGTGGCGGCGTTTCGCTGCGTCCTGGCGACGGCGTGATCCACTCATGGCTGAACCGTATGCTGCTGCCTGATACCGTCGGCACAGGTGGTGATTCCCATACGCGTTTCCCCATTGGTATTTCGTTCCCGGCGGGTTCTGGCCTGGTAGCATTTGCGGCTGCGACTGGCGTAATGCCGCTCGATATGCCGGAATCAGTGCTGGTGCGTTTCAAAGGCAAAATGGAGCCGGGTATTACTCTGCGCGATCTGGTACATGCGATCCCGCTGTACGCGATCAAGCAAGGTTTGCTGACCGTTGAGAAGAAAGGTAAGAAAAACATCTTCTCTGGTCGCATCCTCGAAATCGAAGGTTTACCGGACCTGAAAGTTGAGCAGGCGTTTGAACTGACCGATGCGTCAGCCGAACGTTCTGCCGCTGGCTGTACCATCAAGCTGGATCAGGCACCGATCAAGGAATATCTGAGCTCTAATATCGTGCTGTTGAAGTGGATGATTGCAGAAGGCTACGGCGATCGTCGCACGCTGGAGCGTCGTATCGAAGGTATGCAGAAATGGCTGGACGAACCACAGCTGCTCGAAGCCGATGCGGATGCCGAATACGCCGCCATTATCGACATCGATCTGGCTGAGATCAAAGAGCCGATTCTGTGTGCACCAAACGATCCTGACGACGCGCGTTGGTTGTCCGACGTACAGGGCGAGAAAATTGACGAAGTGTTCATCGGTTCGTGTATGACCAACATTGGTCACTTCCGTGCGGCGGGTAAATTGCTCGACAGCCATAAAGGTCAGTTGCCGACGCGTCTTTGGGTGGCTCCGCCAACTAAAATGGATGCGGCTCAGCTGACAGAAGAGGGCTATTACAGCGTGTTTGGTAAGAGCGGCGCGCGTATCGAGATCCCCGGCTGTTCACTGTGCATGGGTAACCAGGCGCGTGTAGCGGATGGCGCAACGGTGGTATCGACTTCCACCCGTAACTTCCCGAACCGTCTGGGCACCGGCGCGAACGTCTTCCTGGCGTCAGCAGAGCTGGCTGCGGTATCGTCACTGTTAGGCAAATTGCCTACCCCGGACGAATATCAGCAGTTTATGGCGCAGGTGGATAAAACTGCCAGCGACACATACCGCTACCTCAACTTCGACCAGTTAAATCAGTACACTGAAAAAGCCGACGGTGTGATTTTCCAGACTGCGGTTTGATCCCTCACAGGAAGCAAAAAGGGGCGACGATTCGCCCTTTTTTTTCGTCCAGAGCAGGCGGGGTATCGCCAGGAAAAACTGGATTTCGCCGCATAGCCTGTAATAATGCGCGCCTTGTCACACTTTGTTGCTGAGTCAGCGCTAACACTCAGAGAAAGCAACGTGACGCAACAACGTTGAGAGGAAAAGGCGATGGAATATGAGTTCTTACGCGATGTGACGGGCCAGATAAAGGTGCGCATGTCGATGGATCACGAAGCGGTCGGTCACTGGTTCAATGAAGAGGTCCGAAATGATCCCGGCTTACTGGATGAAGTCGAGGCCGCCGCTGAGGATGTAAAGGGAAGCGTGCGGCAATGGCAGCGCATCGGCAGCGAATACACGCTTTTGCTGGATGAAGAAGAGGTGATGATTCGTGCCAACCTGCTGGCGCTGGAAGATGATGGCATGGAAGAGGGCATGAATTATTACGACGAAGAGAGCCTGTCATTCTGTGGCGTCGAAGATTTTCTGGCGGTGATCGCCGCTTATCGTCAGTTTTTGCAGCAATACGGCAGCAAAAACTGAGCGGCTTGCACCGCCCCTGCATTCAGAGGAGCGATGCGCCGCCGCATATCACCAGCTCCTGACCGGTAATCGCTGCCGCAGCGGGCGACAATAAAAAATTCACCACTTCAGCCACTTCCTGCGGCTGGATATAGCGACCAATCGGCGGCAATTTGGGCGGCGAGCTCTCTCGTCCCGGCTGTTTTAGCATCGGCGTTTCCGTTGCGCCCGGCGCCACAATATTTGCCGTAACGCCGCGCGGCGCCAGTTCTGCCGCCCAGCTCCGTACCATGCCCACCATCGCCGACTTGGTGGCAACATACTGGCTTCGACCGGCCGCACCACGTGAGGTGCGGCTGCCGAGCAGTACCATCCTGCCGCCTGGCTGCATTTGCGGAGCGTAATGGTTCGCCAGCTGTTCCGCCGCCGCGATATGTAACTGCCACAATCGCGCGCTGGCGTTCAAATCCAGTTCGCCCAGCGGTGCGGCCTGCATCATTCCAGCAGCATGAACCACGGCTTGCGGTACAGGCAGCTGTGCCAGTAACGTCTGCAGCGCTGTGGCGTCACTGATATTTACCTGATAAGTGCGTAGCGCCGGATGCTCGTGCTGAATCGCCGAACGGCTCAGGCCGATCACTTGCCAGCCCTGTGCCAGCAACGTGCTAGCAATTGCCTGACCGATGCCCGAGCTGGCGCCGGTGACCAGCGCCGTTTTAGCCATCACGCGTCACCGCCTTGTACCCAGGACTCCTTCACACGCACATATTTAATCGCCTGGCGGAAATAGGTGTAAGCGATATGCAACTCGCCGTCTGCGCCCTGTTTAATACTGGGGTATGAGAACTCACGGTTTAACTTCTGCTGCGAATTGTTAGTCATGCAATAGCCATCGCCCTCATCCAGATTGCGCTGCAACGGCCAGCTTTTACCGCCATCGCGAGAGATCGCCAGCGTCATTGGCGCACGCGGCGCTCCCCAGAACGCGCTGCGACCGGAACGCACCACCGGTTCAACGGCCACCGCTACGGCAACATCATCGTCATCATCTTCGATCTCGTCATACAGCGACAGACGACGCTCGCTGGCTCCTTCGGCGCTCATGGCGTTGAATACCAGCGCCAGATGGCCGTTGCGCAGGGTGGTAACCTGAATCGATGAGTTGTTGTTGGGCAATGACAGCGGCTGTGGCGCGCTCCAGCTTTCGCCATGATCGATAGAACGGCTTTGATAAATATGATCGGCCCAGCGGCTGCGATACAGCGCCAGCAGCGAACCGTCATCCAGTAATGTAACGTTCATGTGCACGCAGCCGATACTGTCAGGTACGGCAACATCACGCCAGGTCTGGCCTTTATCCTCAGAAATCTTCACGGCGCTGACGTCATAACTGCCCACCCATTTTTCGCCCGGCTGTGTCAGGCAGTAAAACACTGGCAGCAGCCAGTTGCCATTAGGCAGCACGATCATTGGCTGACGGATAAAGGTGCCGGGTTTATCCAGCAGCGTGTCAATGGCGCCCCAGCTGCGACCAAAGTCACGTGACTGTCGATAACGCACGATCGCGGTGTCCTGATTGCCCGATTTTTGTGCCGTCCACATTAGCCACAACACCTGATCAGGATCGAGGAACAGTACGGGATTTTGCTCTGATCGGCTGGGATCGTCCGACAGCTTTTCAGCATCACTCCACTGTTTGCTGCCATTGACCAACCGCGAACACCACACTGAAATATCCGCAATCCCTTCCTGAGTGCCACCAAACCAGAAACAAAGCAGATCGCCATTCGGCAGTGGCAACAAATTTGCAGCATGATTTTGTACGCAGTGTGAAGGCAGCATCGCGACCTGCTGCGCGGCATCCTGCGGATGGGGTGCGACCTGGCCGGTGCGCTCTACGGTGACGGTTTCCTGAGTCATTTTAAGCTCCACTTTTTTGTGCATTATGTTGCGTGTTGTGCTGCGACTGACGTGACGGGATGCAGCGATCGATCACCATGATGATCGCCGGCGTAGTCAGCGCGACGTACATATTGTTGATGCCAAACGGGTTACCGAGGATGAACCACACAGACGTCACCACGCAGGCACCAATCAGACCGGCATTTGCACCACGCGTACTCTTAAACCACGGCAGATAGAACGCCATGATTGCCACCACGGTAATCGACAGACGAATCGCGCGGGTGAAAAACGACAGCTTCAGCACTTCCGGGAAGAACAGCACAAACAGCAGCGGGAAAAAGCCGATGGCGATAGAGATCCAGCGCGTCATTTTGAATTCACGTTCTGGCGTGGGATTGCGGTACGGCACATAAAAATCTTTTACCACCAGCGAGGCAACCGCCAGCGCCACGGTGCCGACGCTGACAAAGATCGACGCCACCAGCGATGTGGTCACAATGGCCGCCAGCCATGGCGACATGTCCTGCAGAAACACCGGCAGCGCATACAGGCTCTTAATGTCAGGGTGGGCAAACTTCGCCGCCACGCCAATCAACGCCATCGCCAGACCAATCGGCAGACAGAAGAAGAAGGCCACCCAGGTCGCACGCTTCGCCGATTTCACATCTTTGGTTGACGAGATGGCCTGAATAACAAACTGGGTACAGAAGATCGAGCCGATAGTACCAATCAACCACGCCACAATGGTGCTGGCACCCACGTGACCGTCCCACGTCCAGTAAAAATCAGGCATTTTTTGCATCATCGGCGCAATACCGCCGGTCATGTGCAGCGCCACGCAAAGGATAATCAGAATGCCGGCATACTTCAGGGCGCTGTGCAGTAAGGTAACCCAGGCGACACCCTTCATACCGCCAAAGGCAAAGTAAAAGGTACTGACCACTGCGGTGATAAAAGCGGCTTGCGTCAGATCGATTTTCAACACGGTTGAAATGGCCGCTGCACCGCTGATGTAATTGCCTACGTTTACCAGCAGCAGCGCATAAATCATGATGAGCGAAATGATGTTTTTGGTTGAATTACCGTACTTCTCGGCAATTGCGCCAGAAATGGTGATTTTGCCGGTATTGTAGATGCGCTTCACCAGAATCAGACCAAATAGCGGGAAGCCAATCGCCGCGCCAATCACTGACCAGGAGGCGGCGAAACCATCTTCAAACGCCGCTTGCGCCGTGCCGATGGTTGATTTGGCGCCGATGTATTCCGACATCAGCATAATACCAACGATAAACGCTGGCATGGCGCGCGATCCTTCCATAAAGTCACCGCTGCTTTTGCTACGCAGCCGCCATGTAAGCCAGGTGGTAAACAGAATGTAAGCGACAACCATGCCGACGATCAGCAGGGTACTCTCCGTTGAAAATGCATTCATCATGACCTCGATAATTCGGGTGGATGGCGACCATCGGGTTCGTTCTCATCCAGCCGGTAGGATTCAAAGGTGATATTCGATGCCTTGTCTGGACAGGCGAACAATGCGTAATTCAGGTGATGAACGATCAATGCCACACGCGGGAGTATGCGGTGTCAGGTCAGGGCGTCATCACGCGCCCCGTTGGGACCAGGGCAGAAGCTGCCCTGACGGCCATTACTGCAGGTACTGATTCACAATCTGGCGAATCTTTTGCACGTCGTCGGGGCTGAAGTGCACCGCATAGCGGCTTTCGCCCACATCGTAGCCGAGCAGCGTGACGGCTTTTTTCGCTGCAGCCGGTGAGAAACCCACGCTGTACAGATCGGTACGCAGGCCAGTTACGCTTTCTTGCGCCAGACGTGAACCTTCCACATCACCCGCATGAAAGCGGGCCCAGATAGCGTTAATCTCTTTCGGCGCAACGTTGGCGAGCCCGGAGATGCAGGCAGAGCAACCGTCAACGAAACCCTGATGAATCAGCGAGTCCGGGCCGTTCAGTACATCGAAATTCTCAATATCCTGTACCGCTTTCAGGAAACCGCTCAGGCTTTCATCGCTGCCTGCCGAGTCTTTAATACCGATGATGTTCGGATGCGATGCCAGCTTACGCACCGTATCGGGCTGCAGGGTGTTACCGGTACGCGCCGGAATGTTGTAAAGAAACAGCGGCACATCGAGCGCGTCGGCCACCGTTTGGTAGTGATAAATCAGTTCTTCCTGCTTCAGCGGCACGAAATAAGGCGTAATTACCGATACCGCATCAACGCCCAGCCTGGCGATTTGCTTGCCGAGACGGATAGTTTCGCGGGTAGAAATTTCACCAATGTGCGCGACAACCGGCGCGCTGCCATTCACTTCATCCACGCAGGTTTCCGTAACGGCGATTTTTTCCTGCTCGTTCAGTACAAAAAACTCGCCGTTAGTACCACCGCAGAAGATGCCGTTGCCCGCGCTGAGCTGGCGTTTTATCTGTTCGCGTTGGGTGACAGGATTAAATGCGCCATCACGATCAAAAGTGGTGACGATGGCGGTTAATACGCCAGCTATTTTCTTGCTCATACGACCCCTCGTTGTTCCTGGTGTGAAGGAAACAGCGTCAGATAAACGTCACGCACATCGTTGGCAGAAACGGCCATCGGGACATTTTTCATCAGGCGTTGCACATCCAGCGCGGCTTCTACTAAATAAGGCAAGTGATCCGGGCTAATGCCCAGCTCTTCCAGGCTGGCGGGTAATTGCAGGCGTTTCACCAGGGCGGTGAAGTAATCCACTAACGCGTGCGATTTCGCGTCGTGATCAAGCGTCGTATCCGCGTCAGGCAACAAATCGTAAACCTGAGCAAATTTTTTCACTGCGGCAGGGCGGACAAAACGCATGCACGGCGCCAGCAAAATGGCGTTAGCAACGCCATGCGGCAGGTGATATTTACCGCCCAGCGGATAAGACATAGCGTGCACCAGATGCGTCCCGGCGTGGGCAATGGCCGCACCGCCATAATAAGACGCCCACAACATTTCGAGGCGCGCCTGCAAATTTCCCGGCTCGCTAAGGGTGGTTTCAAGATTTGCGAACAGCTTCTTCATGCCAGTCAGTGCATAGTTATCGCTCACCGGATTCGACACGGTAGCGGTGAAACATTCGATCAGGTGGCACAGCGCATCAATGCCGGTAGACGAAGCGATGTGCGCAGGCATGCTGGTAGTGAGTTCAGGCACCAGCGCCACAACGTCGGGCAGCATGACGGGCGCAATGATGCCAACTTTAGTGGCATTTTCCGGGATCGCCAGAATGGCGTTTGGCGTCGCTTCGGAGCCGGTTCCGGCGGTGGTAGGAATCAGCAGCGACGTGGTGCGATGCAGCGGCTTTTCGCCCGCCAGCAGCGCGTCCAGCGAAGGCGCGTTCTCCACACACAGCGCCGACAGCAGTTTAGCAACGTCTAGCACGCTGCCGCCGCCAACGCCAATCACCAGCTCGACGTCACGCGCAGGCAATGCGCTAAGAATGGCAGCCACATCGTGCTGGCTCGGCTCTGGCGGCACGTTGTTTACCACGCTGACGGTAGCAATCTGCTGCTTCAGTTGCGCGATGAGCGTCTTAACGGCCGGAATACTCTCGATATTCTTATCGGTAACCAACAATGCTTTCGTCTTACCGTTCAGCAGATACCTTATGTCGTTTAGCGCCTGGTAACCGCTAATAACCGTGCTGTTGATATTCATTTCATACCCTTATTACTGTGTCTCTGACCTGAATGATTGCTTTTGCTCATGTCAGTGCGAGTGCAGTCACTTACTGTGGCTCAATTTATAGGGCATATTGATTTCGATTAATTTGATCTTGCTCACATATAATCAATAGTGATTGAATATAATCATCCTCAGCGGCAAACAGCCGAGACAGGAGAGACAATGACGCAATCGTCATGGAAAACGCCGGTACTAGTGATTGCCGATGACTTCACCGGCGCAAACGATGCGGGCAGTGGATTTGCCCAGGCGGGTGCTCGCGTCCATGTGCTGTTCAGCAACGATACGCTGCATGACAGTGAAGCGGCAGACGTATGGGTAATCAGCACAGACAGCCGGGCTATCAGCGCCGGGCAGGCGGCAGAGCGCATCACCCAGGTGGTGAAGCAATATCAACCGTTTCAGGGCTGGTTATATAAAAAGATCGATTCAACGCTGCGCGGCAATGTCGGGGCCGAAATCATGGCGGTGCTGACGGCCAGCGGCAGACAACTGGCACTGGTGGTGCCCGCTGTACCGCGACTGGGGCGCACTACGCGCAACGGCGCGGTTTATCTTAACGATGTGTTGTTAACCGATACCGAATTTGCCAGCGATCCCAAAACGCCTATCCTCAGCGCCCATGTTTTACAGCAGCTCCAGCTGCCGGGCACACAGATTGATCTCGCCACGCTGCGCAGCGAGCACCTGGATGCCGTGCTGGCTGAATTAGGCGGGGTGGTGGTGGTGGATGCCGAACAGGACGCCGATATTGCCCGTCTGATGCAGGCGGCGGCGCGTTTAGCGGAAAAGCCGTTGTTAGTCGGCGCGGCAGGCTTGAGTGACGCGCTCGCTGCGCACCTTTCTACCCGACCGGCCAGAGCGGTATTAGCGGTGGTGGGATCGATGAGCAACAGTGCGCAGCAGCAAATCAGCACGCTGGCGCAACAGCGCGACATAGCGCTGATCGACATCGATGTTCGTCAGCTGTTTCAGTCACCCGTCTGGCCCTCAGCGTCAGGCTGGATTGCGCAAAGCGTGACGGCGTTGCGTGCCGGTCAGCACACCGTCATTCGCACCTGTCAGCACGCACAGCAGCGGCACGAAATTGATCAACTTTGTCAGCAGCAAAACCTGACGCGTCAGCAACTGGGTGAGGCGATCTGCCAGTTTTTAGGTGAATTAACCCGTCGGTTACTGCACCAATACCAGCCAGATGCGCTTTATCTCTCTGGCGGCGATGTGGCGATTGCCGTCGCTCAGGCGCTTGGAGCCAGCGGATTTCAAATTCAGGGCCTGGTAGCAGGCTGTGTGCCGCACGGGGTTCTGCTTAACAGTGAATTTAACTTGCCGGTGATGACCAAAGCGGGTGGTTTTGGCGACGAAAACACCCTGGTAGCAGCCATTCGTTTTATTGAGGAGACGTTGAGTGAATAAGGTTATTGCGGTAACGATGGGCGATCCGGCGGGCATTAGCCCGGAAATCATCATCAAGTCACTATCCGAAGGGGATCTGAATGGCGCGCCAGCGGTCGTGGTGGGATGCGCCAGCACCCTGCGCCGTATCCTGGCTATGAATATCACCCCCCAAGCTGAACTGCGCGTGCTCGACAGCATAAAGGACGCATATTTTGCGCCAGGCATCATTAATGTGATTGATGAACCGCTAGCCAATCCTGAAACGTTGAAGCCTGGCGTGGTGCAGAAAGAAGCGGGTGACCTGGCCTGGCGCTGTATTAAACGCGCCACCGGGCTGGCGTTAGCGGGAGAGGTGCAGGCCATCGCGACGGCGCCGCTGAATAAAGAGGCGCTGCACTCAGCGGGTCATATCTACCCCGGTCACACCGAACTGCTGGCGCACCTGACCCATACCAAAGATTACGCAATGGTGCTGTACACCGATAAGCTGAAGGTGATCCATGTCACCACGCACATTGCG
Organism: Mixta mediterraneensis; assembly: GCF_030283135.1. Taxonomy (NCBI): domain Bacteria; kingdom Pseudomonadati; phylum Pseudomonadota; class Gammaproteobacteria; order Enterobacterales; family Erwiniaceae; genus Mixta; species Mixta mediterraneensis. The sequence continues at coordinate 22,579 of NZ_JASUAZ010000013.1, forward strand.
CTGCGTAAATTTCTCGATACATTGAACCGTACCCGCATTGAAACGGTGATTGGCATGGCGGATACCTTTCTGCGCCGCGTCGGGTTTGAAAAGCCGCGTATCGCAGTGGCAGGCGTTAATCCCCACGCGGGTGAAAACGGGCTGTTTGGCGACGAAGAGATCACGACCGTCGCGCCAGCAATCAACGCGATGAAAGAGCAGGGTATTGACGTATATGGCCCTTGCCCACCGGATACCGTGTTTCTGCAATGTCAGGAAGGGCAATACGATATGGTGGTAGCGATGTACCACGATCAGGGACATATTCCGTTAAAACTGCTGGGCTTTTATGATGGGGTGAATATCACCGCTGGGCTGCCGTTTATTCGCACTTCGGCAGACCACGGCACGGCATTTGATATCGCCTGGACAGGTAAAGCGAAGTCTGAGAGCATGACGATCTCCATCAAACTCGCGATGCAGCTCGCATAGGGAAATATGAAGGGACAAAGTCGTCTTGATCAGATTATGGATTATCTGAAAAGCCATAATCTGGTGACTGTAGAGCAGTTAGTGAGCGCGATTTCTGCCTCACCGGCCACCATCCGGCGTGATTTAATCAAGCTGGACAAAGAGGGCGTAATCAGCCGTAGCCACGGTGGTGTGACTTTAAATCGATTTATTCCAAGCCAGCCGACGACGCTGGAAAAAATGCAGCGTAATTTAGCTGAAAAGCAGGCGATTGCCGAGCAGGCTGCCAGCTTTGTGCGCTCGGGCGATGCAGTGGTACTGGATGCCGGCACCACCATGCTGGAGCTGGCTCGACAGTTGACGCATCTGCCGCTGCGGGTGATTACCGCCGATTTACATATCGCGCTGTTTCTTTCTGAATTCAAACAGATTGAAGTGACCATTATTGGTGGTCGTATCGATGATTCCAGCCAGTCCTGCATTGGCGAGCATGGCCGTCGCCTGCTGCGCAGCATTAACCCTGATATTGCTTTTGTTAGCTGTAACTCGTGGAGCCTGGCGCGTGGCATCACCACGCCTACCGAAGAAAAAGCCGGACTGAAGTATGATTTGCTGGCTAATGCCGGTCGACGTGTTTTGCTGGCTGACAGCAGTAAATACGGCTCCTGGTCGCTGTTTTGCGCCGCACCGCTGGAAACCCTGACTGATGTGGTAACGGATAACCGGCTGGATGACGGGGTCAAATGGGAATTACGCGAACGAGGTATTGCGCTACAGCTGACAAATTAGCGCTTAGCAGATCAAAAAGGGCATCCCGCGAGATGCCCCTTTCTTTGACAGGATGGCAACTTACAGCGTTTTTAAACCCACCGAAGGGATATTCCTTCCGTAGTAAATCTCACGCATCTCTTTCCACAGCAGGTCAGTAATGCGTTTGTGCTCTTGCGGGCTGAGATCTTCTGGTCGGGTATTAAACAGGTAATGCTTAAGTTCGAACTCTTTCAGCAACATCTTGGTATGGAAGATGTTCTCCTGATAGACGTTAACATCCACCATGTCATACATCGCTTTCATGTCATCTGACATAAAGTTCTGAATTGAGTTGATTTCGTGATCGATAAAATGTTTTACGCCGTTCACGTCACGGGTGAAACCCCGCACGCGATAATCCACGGTGACAATGTCTGATTCGAGTTGATGAATCAGGTAATTCAGGGCTTTTAACGGCGAAATTACGCCACAGGTTGATACTTCAATATCGGCGCGGAAAGTGCAAAGTCCGCCTTCCGGGTGGCTCTCCGGGTAGGTATGCACGCAGATATGGCTTTTATCTAGATGGGCAACCACCGAGTTTGGCAGCGGGCCTGGGTGCTCCGAATTATCAATATCTTTCGGATCAATCGGCTCTTCACTGACCAAAATAGTCACGCTCGCGCCCTGCGGTTCATAATCCTGGCGCGCAATGTTCAGCACATTGGCCCCGATGATCGAACAGGTCTCCGTCAGGATTTCAGTCAGACGGTTCGCGTTATATTGCTCATCGATATAAGCGATGTAGCCATCGCGTTCAGCTTCCGTATTTGCATAGCAAATATCGTAAATACAAAAACTCAGGCTTTTAGTCAGGTTGTTGAAGCCATGTAGTTTTAGCTTTTGCAATTTTGTTCACCCCCTTATAAATGCTGTGTGTGTGACAAAGCATTCAACAGATATTGCGGCAGGGCAAAGCTGCCAGTATGGATCGCCGCGTTGTAATAGCGGCAGTTCAGGCCTGCGGCCTCATAACGCGCCTGTAGGGTTGCCGCGTCGAGCTGGCGCAGAGCCGGATTGTCGCTTGCCCAGGCAAATGTCATGATGCCGCCGTAATAGGTTGGAATCGCTGCCTGGTAAAAGCTGACATCAGCAAAATAGTGGCTGAGTTTGCGATGGCTGTTAATCGCTTCGTCTTGTTGCAGAAAGCAAACGCCATTTTGCGCGACGAAGATGCCGTTTTCATGAAGGGCTTGCTTACAGCCAGCATAAAATTCTGAAGTGAATAGACTTTCGCCCGGACCGATGGGATCGGTACAGTCGGAAATGATCACATCGAACTTTTCATTAGTCTGGTTAACGAAGTTTACGCCGTCATCAATCACCAGGGTAAAGCGCGGATCGTCATACGCACCGGCGCTGTGATTCGGCAAGTATTGACGGCAGAACGTCACGACACCCGCATCAATTTCTACCATGGTGATCTTTTCAATCTGCGAATGACGCGACACTTCACGCAGCATCGCACCATCTCCACCGCCGATAATCAACACGCTTTTGGCCGCACCGTGCGCCAGAATTGGCACATGCGTCATCATCTCATGATAGATAAATTCATCACGTTCGGTGGTTTGTACCACACCATCCAACGCCATCACGCGACCCATCTCCGCATTTTCGAAGATGATTAAGTCCTGATGCGCTGTTTTTTCCCGATAGAGCTGTTTATCAACCGTGAAATATTGTCCAAAACCGGCATGAAGGGTTTCATACCACATTTCATTTTGGGCCATGGTGGGGCTCTCCTTTAATGACATCGCCATGAAAATGGGCGGCACATCATAGCTAACTCTGACCGTGGTTGCACGGTCAAATGTTCAGCAGGAGAGCGGTATGCGGCGGGTTATTTAACGTAGGCAAGCAGGCTCAATGAGTCACGAGCCAGAAACTTACATTTTTTATCGTTGGTGATAGCAATACCGCTTAAGTCACGATAGCTGTCTTCGCCAAGCGCTTTCATGTTGTAGCTGCTGTAGTTGCTTAAATCCCAGCGGTTTTGCTGAGCAAAAAACACCAGCGCTTTACGAATTTGCGCATCCGGCAGATCCTGATAGCCGCAGTCATTCTTTAGATAAACGAACACCGCCGTCAGATCGGCCAGATCTTCGGCTTCGGATTCGCTTAAGGCAAAGCTGGTGGAGGAGAAGCCAAGGAGTCCTGACAACAGCAGGATCTTGATGCTTTTCTTCATAGTCATTCTCTTCAGGGGATAATCTTGTTGACGTTAGCACAGTTGCCAGCAGGTTTTCGATTAATTTACCCGCCGCCACGAATGGCTGCATTTTTTCAGGGGATTCTGGTACGAAAGCTTGACCTTCCCATCAGGTAAAGGTTTAGGCTGTGCACTCTCTTGTCACAAGGATGATTACCATGCAACGTCGCCACTTCCTCAAACTTACCGCTGCGCTCACTGCGGCCGGTGCGCTGCCGCTCTGGAGCCGTTCGTTGATGGCGGCTGAACGTCCGCTGTTACCGGTTCCTTCTCTGTTAGAACCCGATGCCAGAGGGCATTATAACCTCACCGCAATGCAGGGAAGCACACAATGGAATGGCAAAGCGGTACCAACCTGGGGCTACAACGGCAATCTGCTGGGGCCGGCACTGATGTTACAACGTGGCAAGACGGCAACGGTCAACCTGCATAACCGACTCAGGGAAGCGACAACGCTGCACTGGCATGGCCTGGAAATTCCAGGTGCGGTGGACGGCGGGCCGCAGGCCAGCATCGCACCTGGTGCGACACGTCAGGTCACCTTTACCCCGGATCAACCGGCAGCGACCTGCTGGTATCATCCGCATCTGCATGGCAAAACCGGCCATCAGGTCGCGCAGGGGCTGGCGGGACTGGTGCTGTTAGACGATGCGGAGTCCGGCAAGCTGCGTCTGCCCACGCAATGGGGAGCCGATGATGTTCCGCTGATTTTTCAGGATAAATTGCTGACGAAGCAGGGCGATCGCATCGATTACCAGCTCGATGTCATGCGTGCTGCCGTGGGCTGGTTTGGTGACATGATGTTGACCAATGGCGTGCAATATCCGCAACACGCAGTGCCGCGCGGCTGGATACGCTTACGCTTGCTGAACGGCTGCAACGCCCGCTCGTTGCATATTGCCACCAGTGACCAGCGTCCGCTCTATGTGATTGCCAGCGATGGCGGTTTATTGTCCGAACCGGTAAAAATCGACTCATTACCTTTATTGCCAGGTGAGCGTTTTGAAGTGATGGTTGAAACTTCAGACGGTAAACCTTTCGATATGGTTACTTTACCTGTTGAGCAAATAGGGATGACGCTGGAACCGTTCGGGAAGCCGCTGCCGCTGGTGCATATCCTGCCATTGCGGGTGATGGCCAGTGCCACGCTACCGGATGCGTTGGCCTCCTTGCCAGCCCTACCGAACACCCAGGATCTGAATACGCGCTGGCTGCAACTGATGATGGATCCGCAACTCGATCAGCAAGGCATGCAGGCGCTGATGCAGCGTTATGGCGAGAAAGCGATGGGCAAAGGTCAGCATGGGATGAACATGACCCACGGCGATCACAACATAAAGATGGCTGCAGGGGAGCACGCCATGGATCACAGCGCGCACGACATGGCAAAACCGGCCGCCGGTTATGACTTCCATAACGGCAATAAAATTAACGGCGAAGCGTTTAACATGAACAAGCCGATGTTTAACGTGGCGCTGGGCGCAGTAGAGAAGTGGACTATTTCTGGCGAAGGCGACAGTATGCTGCATCCTTTCCATATCCACGGTACGCAGTTTCGCATTCTGTCTGAGAACGGCAAACCGCCTGCGCCGCATCGTCAGGGCTGGAAAGATATGGTAAATGTCGACGGCTGGCGCAGTGAGGTGCTGGTGCGTTTTAATTATGTTGCTAACGCTGAACAGGCTTACATGGCGCACTGTCATCTGCTGGAACATGAAGATACCGGCATGATGCTGGGTTTTACCGTAACCTGACGTCAGGCATTCTCAAGCGCCAGCCTGATGTCCTCAATCAAATCACCGGCATTTTCAATGCCGATCGACAAGCGCACCGTCGCGTCAGTGATGCCAATGCGCTGACGCACCGCTTCCGGCACCCCGGAATGGGTGGTGCTGCCGGGATGGCTGGCCAGCGATTCGGTGCCGCCGAGGCTAACGGCTTGTTTAAACAGCGCTAATCCGTTAAGGAAACGAAACGCAACGGGTTGGCCCCCGGCAATATCAAACGAGAAGGTTGAACCTGCGCCGCGACATTGTTCACGATAAGTTTTACCCTCCGCACTTTTTTCATCCAGAAACGGTAGCCAGTACAGTTTTGTCACTTTCGGGTGATCGCGTAAAAACGCCGCCACCTTTTCAGCGTTATGCCAGGCTTTTTCCATACGCAGCGACAAGGTCTCCAGCGAGCGGCCGATCATCCAGCTGGAGTGCGGATCGAGCTGGGTACCGATGGCGCTGCGTAGCGCACGAATGCTGGCCATTAACGTTTTGTTGCCCATCACCGCACCGGCAATTATGTCTGAATGTCCGCCAACGTATTTAGTCAGCGAATAAAGCGATAAATCAGCGCCCAGCGTTAAAGGATGCTGAAACAGCGGGCCAAGCAGCGTATTGTCACAGGCGACAAGGGGGCGCGAGCCTTGCTGCTGCTCGATCTCATCGGCAATACGTGCCATTAGCGCAATATTCACCAGGCTGTTCGTAGGATTAGCCGGGGTTTCAACCAGGACTATCGCGACTCGCCCTTGCGCCATCGCCCGTTGCGCTGCATCACGTACTTTAGTTTCATCATTGCCATCGCTAAAACCGACGGCCTGAATAGCCAGATTATGCAGCGTTTTACTCAGTAAAGTTTCAGTGCCGCCGTACAGCGGTTGCGAATGCAAAATCACGTCGCCGGGGCGGGAGAAGGTTAGCAGCGTGGTCGAAATTGCCGCCATGCCGGAAGCAAACAACGCGCAGCTTTCTGCCTGTTCATAAATGGCCAGTCGATCTTCAACAATTTCACTGTTGGGATGATTGAAGCGGGAATACACCAGTCCCCCACTTTTGCCTGTCGGGGGTTCACGTCGTCCTGAGACGTAATCAAAAAAATCTCGTCCCTCTTCCGCGCTGTTAAACACAAAGGTGGACGTCAGGAATACGGGCGGTTTGACGGCTCCTTCCGACAGTCGCGGATCAAAGCCGTAATTAAGCATTTGCGTTTCCGGGTGGAGTGGGCGCGCACCGATATGCGTTTTTTTACTGGATGAAGAAGCCATGAGATCTCCGGCTAACCGTGGGTTAACGAGCAGCATGCTGTACATACAGTTAACGCCACGGTGACATTTTTCGCCACGATAACGTTTGCCTTTAGCGCACGGCAGCAGTGGCCGTTTCGACTATGGTAGACTGCGTGGCTTTCTGACGTAACCAGGCTGAACGCAATGAAACACACTGTTGAAGTGATGATCCCTAAGCAGGCAATTGCCGCGCGCATCGCCGAACTGGGCAAAGAAATTACTGAACATTACCGCGACAGCGGCAGTGATATGGTATTAGTCGGGCTGCTGCGCGGCTCGTTTATGTTTATGGCCGATCTGTGCCGTGAAATCGATGTGCCACACGAAGTTGATTTTATGACTGCGTCCAGTTATGGCAGCGGCATGTCCAGCACCCGTGACGTAAAAATCCTTAAAGATCTGGATGAAGATATTCGCGGTAAAGATGTGTTGATTGTGGAAGACATCATCGACTCGGGTAACACGCTGAGCAAAGTGCGGGAGATCCTGCAACTACGCCAGCCTAAATCGCTGGCGATTTGTACCCTGCTGGATAAACCAGAACGCCGTGAAGTGGAAGTGAATGTCGAATATGTTGGCTTTGCCATTCCGGATGAGTTCGTGGTTGGCTTCGGCATTGACTATGCGCAGCACTACCGTCATCTGCCTTACATTGGCAAAGTGGTTCCACTCGAAGCATAACCCACCGCACATTCTTCCAGGGCTGAGACAGCTTGCTTAGTGTAGGCTGTCTGGCGCTTTAAGCTGGGCTGTCGGTGTTGACCAGCAGTCTGGCAATGCCGTGGCGATAACGCTGCTCCAGGATCTCCCGGCTGTTGGCGGTGACGTTAAGGTTACGCAGGCAGCCGTCATGAATACCGTACACCCAACCGTGTAGCGAAACATTTTTCCCGCGTTTCCATGCTGATTGCAGAATGGTAGAGTGGCCGAGATTATAAACTTGCTCAATAACGTTGATTTCGCACAGTTTATCGAGACGCTTATCCGGCGGGAGTTCCCCTAACAACACGCTATGCTTGTACCAGAGATCGCGGATATGCAGCAGCCAGTTGTTGATCAAACCCAACTCCGGGTTGTCCATCGCCGCTTGTACGCCACCGCAACCGTAATGGCCACATACGATGATGTGCTCAACTTCCAGCACTTCGACGGCATATTGCACGACGGAAAGGCAATTCAGATCGGTGTGTACCACCAGGTTTGCCACGTTGCGATGCACAAACAGCTCGCCAGGTTCAAGCCCGGTGAGTCGCTCAGCGGGAACGCGGCTGTCTGAACAGCCAATCCACAGGAAGCGGGGTTTTTGTGCCTGGGCGAGCCGCTCAAAAAAGCCGGGATCTTCTTTGACCAGTAATGCAGACCATTGGTGATTATTACTGATCAGGGTATCGATATCTGTCATGACGTTGAGCGACCTGTTACTGCGCATTGTGCGTGGACGTACTATAGGCGAAGGCTTAGCTATTTCAAACGGCATTAAATTGCCATCAAAACAGGGTATGGATTCGTAATGACTTATGCACTGGAACTTTCCCGGCTGACCAAGACCTATCCCGGCGGCGTGCAGGCGTTGAAAGGGATTGATCTTAACGTTCAGGCCGGCGATTTTTATGCGCTTCTGGGACCGAACGGTGCCGGTAAATCTACTACTATCGGCATTATCAGCTCGCTGGTGAATAAATCCGACGGCAGCGTGCGGGTATTTGGCTACGACCTGGAAGAAGATATGGTCAATGCCAAACGCCAGCTCGGACTGGTGCCGCAGGAGTTCAACTTTAATCCGTTTGAAACCGTGATGCAGATTGTGGTGAACCAGGCGGGTTATTATGGCGTCGAGCGTCGGGAAGCGAATGAACGCGCTAAAAAGTATCTGCAACAGCTCGATTTATGGGGAAAACGTAATGAACGTGCGCGGATGCTTTCTGGCGGCATGAAGCGGCGTTTGATGATTGCGCGTGCGCTGATGCATGAACCCAAACTGCTGATTCTTGATGAACCCACGGCCGGTGTGGACATCGAATTACGCCGTTCGATGTGGGTATTTCTCAAAGATCTTAACGCCAAAGGCACGACGATTATTCTGACAACGCACTATCTGGAAGAAGCAGAAATGTTGTGTCGTAACATCGGTATTATTCAGAGCGGTGAGCTGGTGGAAAATACCTCGATGAAAGGGCTGCTGTCCAAACTGAAATCTGAAACCTTTATTCTCGATTTGGCGCCGCGAAGTCCGCTGCCTGCGCTGGAGGGTTTTCAGTATCGTCTGGTCGATACCTCAACGCTGGAAGTAGAAGTGATGCGTGAGCAGGGCTTAAACAGTGTATTCAGTCAGCTCAGCGCGCAGGGTGTGCAGGTGCTGAGTATGCGTAACAAAGCCAACCGTCTGGAAGAATTATTTGTTGACCTGGTGCAGGGAAAAACAGGAGCAAAAGCATGACACATTTGTACTGGGTGGCGCTGAAAAGCATCTGGAGCAAGGAAATTAACCGTTTTGCCCGTATCTGGATCCAGACGCTGGTACCGCCAGTGATCACGATGACGCTTTACTTTATTATCTTCGGCAACCTGATTGGCTCACGTATTGGTGATATGCATGGTTTCAGCTATATGCAATTTATCGTGCCGGGGTTAATCATGATGGCCGTGATCACGAATGCTTATGCTAACGTGGCCTCCTCTTTCTTTAGCGCCAAGTTTCAGCGCAACATAGAAGAGTTGCTGGTCGCGCCGGTGCCCACTCACATTATTATTGCCGGATACGTTGGGGGCGGCGTGGCGCGTGGCGTGTGCGTTGGCATTTTAGTGACGGCAATCTCGTTGTTTTTTGTGCCGTTTCACGTTCATTCCTGGACGATGGTGGCCGTAACGCTCTTACTGACAGCGATTCTGTTCTCACTGGCTGGCCTGCTGAATGCTGTCTTTGCCCGCACCTTTGACGACATCAGCCTGATCCCGACCTTTGTGCTCACCCCGTTGACCTACCTCGGCGGCGTATTCTATTCGCTGACGCTGCTGCCGCCGTTTTGGCAAATGGTGTCAAAGCTGAATCCGGTGGTCTATATGATCAGCGGTTTCCGTTACGGTTTCCTCGGCATCAATGACGTACCGTTGGTATTTACCATGTCGGTACTGATCGCGTTTATCGTGGTGTTTTATATGCTGGCATATACCTTGATTCAGCGCGGACGCGGCTTACGAACTTAGTCGTCCTGTGTATTAAAAACGCAGCGTCGGCTGCGTTTTTAATACTATTATTTTAAATAACAAGATAATTCCTATTTAGACTGGCTGAATGAAACAGGCAGGCCATTTTTTAATATTATTACCCTTTACCTTTTTGCAGGCTTATTTAAAGCAGCCCCTATCTCTTCCCGCCATTTATCTCAATATGGCATTTTTCCTAAAATTATTTATATTTGCACCCTATCACCTTGTTTTTGCTAATTTTAAGAAATTTTAAGGTTTTTATAAGCCGTTATCTTATTGTTTAACCGTTTTTAACTTATCAAACTAGCCCGTAGGCACGCTTTACCATCCCGCATGGACGAGACAGGGTGGCTTACAGACTGAACAAAAACTGACGGCGCAGTTAATAGCGTCAGCTTTAATCAAGAGCAGGGGAAACCATGAATCGTATTACGTGGGTAGATAATCTGCGGGGATTAAGCATCCTTGCGATCATTTTTTTACACAGCACTATTGCAGTACACAATAATGCTGGGCATTTCACGCTGATAAGTAACACGATGAATGAAATGTTAGCGCCGGTACGTTTAGGACTTATGTTCTTTGTATCGGGGCTGTTTGTTGATGTCGGCTTAAAGAAAGGATTAGGGCCGTTCATTAATAATAAAATTAAAAGTATCCTTTATCCCTTTATTGTGTGGGTCGCTATTTATGGTGGGCTAAAAATTGTGTTTAGCTCAATGGCTAACACGCCTCAGTCGCCATTAAACATCATTCTCTCCCACCTTACTGGTGGTGGCGATATGACCTGGTTCTTACATTCACTTTTTATCTTCTTTTTAATGATTTTAGTGGCGCGTAAGTTACCTTTTTATGTTGTTTTCCTTGTCTGTATGTTTGCCAGTTGGGCGCTGCCAGCCATTAAGCCAGACAGCATATTCGCCAGCTTTGATAACAGTCATATTAATAAATCTTTCTATTTGTTCGTGTTCTTCTATCTGGGGGATTACGTCGTCAGGAAACAGATTGATTTGGCTGAGCGGGTTAAGAAAACATCGGTAATCGGTCTTTCATTAGCCAGTTTCGCTCTGCTGTCATGTCTTAATCTTTTTATCGTGCAGGGTGCGCCGGAGGCATTACTCTCTCCGTTAGCGTTATTATCCTTGCCATTTTTTGTCTGGATTGCTGCGCATCTGTCATCCCGTATTGTCTATTATATTGGCACGCATTCCATTGTGTTCTATCTGTCACATTACCTGGCAATACAGGTATTTAGTAAGCTGGTTAAATTTGAAAGCGCTTCCCCGTGGATGAATGATATAAAATTCATCGCAGCCTTCTTAGCCGCGCTGGCACTGCCCTGGACGATTTGTCTGATGCGTAGTCGTGGCTGGTTGAATTTCTTATTTACGCTGAAAAAAAACGCGAAGCCTCTTCAGGAAAAAGCGGTTTAAAAAAGAAAAACATCCTGCAAGCGTTAATGCAGGATGTTTTTTATGCAAAGCGAATCAGGCTACCTGTACCGGCAGCGCTTTTGCCAGACGCTTCATGTGATTATTATCGTCAAAATAAGCCACTTTAGGCTGCCACTGGCGCGCTTCAGCATCTTCAACCTGTACATAAGAACAGATAATCAGAATATCACCCTCGCAGGCACACCGCGCTGCGGCACCATTTACCGAAATAATTTTCGAGCCGCGCTCGGCGGCGATGGCGTAGGTGGAAAAACGCTGACCATTGGTCACGTTGTAAATATCAATGGCTTCGTATTGCAGAATGCCCGAAGCATCAAGAAAATCCTGATCGATGGCGCAGGAACCTTCATAATTCAGGTCTGCTTGCGTTACTTTCACGCGATGTAGCTTACCTTGTAGAACGGTACGAATCATAGCCAAAACCTTTTATGTCTGTCTCCCCGCTACAGCCGTTTACTGGGTGAGATCAACCTGTTTGTTATCGATTAAGCGCGCATTGCCAAGCCACGCAGCCATTAATACTACCGCGCACTGGCTGTCAACGGTAAGCGGTTGCAATGTGTCGGCGTCGCAAATGGCCAGCCCGTCGGGGCGCAAACCTTTTTCCAGCAGCGACTGGTTCGCGGCGTCAATAATTTCATCAACGTGGCGCTCGCCATTTGCCAGTCGCTTTGCCATCTCGTTCATAACCTGGCTGACAGCAGGCGCTAGCTTGCGTTCATCGGCGGTGAGATAACCGTTGCGCGAGCTCAGCGCCAGGCCATCTTTGGCACGCATGGTGGGCACGCCAACAATTTCAATATCGAAGCCCATATCCGTAACCATTTTGCGGATAACGGCTAATTGCTGAAAGTCCTTCTCGCCAAAGCACGCGATGTCCGGCTGCACCAGGTTAAACAGTTTGCTCACGATAGTGGCGACGCCGCGAAAATGGCCGGGGCGGCTGGCGCCTTCCAGCAGAGAGGAGAGTACCGGCACCTCAACGAAGGTCTGATTTTTCAAACCCTGCGGGTACACTTCTGCCGGTGAAGGCGCGAATACAACGTCAACACCACGCCGGTTCAGCTTCTCGCAATCTTCCTGCAGGGTGCGTGGATAACGCGCTAAATCGTCGGCACGATCAAACTGCATCGGGTTAACGAAGATCGACACAATCACGATGTCGCCACGCTCGCGCGCTTCATCGACCAGTCTGAGATGTCCCTCGTGCAGATTGCCCATGGTCGGTACTAGCGCAATACGTTTGCCTTCCTGACGCCAGCGACGAACTTCACGACGCAGCAGCGGCAGCGTTTCAATGATCAGCACGGTAATTCTCCTGAGTTACTGGAAACTGTGTTCAGCGGCTGGATAGGTTCCAGCTTCCACTTCGGCAATATAGTGGCGAATCGCTGCACGAATATCGCCGGTCTCGGCGAGGAAGTTTTTAGCGAATTTCGGGATATGGCCGCCGGTAATCCCAAAGGCGTCATGCATCACCAGGATCTGACCGTCAGTGGCATTACCGGCGCCAATGCCGATGACCGGAATGGTCAACGCTTCGGTAATACGCTTTGCCAGCGACACCGGCACACACTCCAGCACCATCAACTGTGCACCGGCAGCTTCCAGCGCCAGCGCATCAGCCAGGACGCGTTCTGCACCCGCTTCATCACGCCCCTGGACTTTGTAACCACCAAAGATGTTCACCGATTGCGGCGTTAGTCCCAGGTGTCCACAAACCGGCACCGCCCGATCCGCGAGCATACATACGGTGTCCGCCAGCCATTCGCCGCCTTCAATTTTTATCATATTGGCGCCGGCGCGCATCAGCTGTGCGGCGTTATCGAAGGTCTGTTCTGGCGTGGCATAGCTCATGAAAGGCAGGTCGGCAAGCAGCAGCGATTGCGGCGCGCCACGGCGCACCGCAGCGGTGTGATAAGCAATATCGCTAACGGTGACCGGCAAGGTCGAATCGTGGCCTTGAACCGTCATGCCAAGCGAGTCACCAACTAACAGTACCTGAATGCCTTCGTCGGCAAACAAGCGGGCAAAACTGAAATCATACGCGGTCAGAGTGGCGAATTTTTTACCGCTCGCTTTCCACTGACGCAAATGGGAAATCGTGGTGGGTTTCATAACATTCTCAACTCAGGGATTTCTGATGGGCGAAGTTTACTGGATAGCGGCAGGGAGCGGAATGAAAGAAGTGCTATTGTGTGGCTCAGGTATGCCAGAGACGAATGCTGCTGGTATCCAGCGTTGCCAGAATCGACCTGAGCGCGCGGCCATCCGGCAAGGTTGCCTCGGGGGCGATGTCGAGTAACGGCAGCAGCATAAATGCACGGTTGAGCAGATCGTAATGGGGCACGATAAGGCGCTCGGTGTTGATCACCGCAGCCCCAAACAGCATTACATCAATATCCAGCGTGCGCGGGCCCCAGCGCTCAGCTTTACGCACGCGGCCATGTTCCAGCTCAATGCGCTGGGTGTGATCGAGCAGGCTTCCTGGCGTGAGCTGCGTTTCAAGCGCGACGGCAGCATTCAGATAACCCGGCTGATCCGGCGGACCATAAGGCGGGGTGCGATAAAAGGCTGAGGTGGCGATACGTTGCGTAGCCGGCAACGCATCCAGCGCCGCCAGAGCTGCATCCACCTGATGCAGCGGATCGGCGAGGTTGCTACCTAACGCAAGGTAAACGCGGGTCATGAGGCGTTTTGATTATCACGACGCGGAGCAGGCGAGCGACGGGGACGACGGCGTGACTTATGCCGCGGCGCAGGATCGTCCCCCAGCGTGTTGAGCATGGTTTTCTGCTGTGGCGGCGCAGCAGCCTGGAATTCGCCCCACCATTTACTCAGGCGAAGCAGTTCCGGGTTGTTCTCGACGTCAGCGCGTAGCGCCAGCAGGTCATAGGCTGCACGGAATTTCGGATGTTCCATTAGCTTCCAGGCACGTTTACCGTGGCGGCGTGACATACGCAGCTGTAACTGCCAAATATCGCGAATCAGCGACGTGATGCGTTTTGGAATCGCCAACGCGCGGCAGGCTTCGTCCAGCGTATCGTTCATGGCCATCGCGAAGGCATCGTAATACGTCAGGCCACTTTCCTGCGCGATCTGTTCTGCAGCTTCCAGCTGTGGATACCAGAACATGGCGGCAAACAGAAACGCCGGGTTAACGCGCATATCATTCTGAATGCGGGTATCCGTATTTTTCAGCACCTGTGCCAGCATCCGCTCCATTGAGCTGTCACCCTTTTCGGTGAAATTACGCGCTAAGGTTGGAAATAGCGGCTGGAACAGTTGATATTCACACAGTTTAAGCCAGGTGCTGTAGCCATAACCGGTCTGCAATAGCTTAAGCGACTCTTCAAACAGGCGCGCTGGCGGAATATCCCGCAGCAGAGTGGCCAGACGCGGAATCGGCTCAGCGGTTTCAGGAGCTATGCGCATATTCAATCTGGCGGCAAAACGCGCCACGCGCAGCATTCGTACCGGATCTTCGCGGTAGCGCGTTTCCGGATCGCCAATCAGACGAATAATGCCTTCCTGCAAATCATGCAGGCCGCCAACGTAATCACGCACGCTAAAATCAGCCACGCTGTAATACAGGCTGTTGATGGTGAGATCGCGGCGTTGAGCATCATCTTCAATTGTGCCAAAGATATTATCGCGCAGCAGCATACCGCTCTGGGCACGCTGTGAAGTATTGCGATCGTCAGCGTTCTCTGCAACCTGATGGTGACCGCGGAAGGTTGCCACCTCGATCACTTCCGGGCCAAACATCACATGGGCCAGACGGAAGCGACGTCCTACCAAACGGCAGTTGCGGAACAACTTACGCATCTGCTCTGGCGTGGCGTTAGTGGTCACGTCGAAGTCCTTCGGCTTTTGCCCCAGCAGCAAATCGCGCACGCCGCCGCCTACCAGATAGGCTTCATAACCGGCTTTATTCAGGCGATACAGCACTTTGAGGGCATTTTCGCTGATGTCTTTGCGTGAGATGGTATGGCTTTCACGAGGGATGATAGTCATAAGACGCTCTGGTTCAACCTCTGCTGGCGCCTCCTCGTCGTCACGCTTAAGGACTTTCCTGCAAAAATTAGCTACTCGGGTAAAAATGGGACACCTCGACAGTGACATAAAAAGGGTGTGGTAAAATCAGCGGCTAATCATAGCCTGTTGCGAACCATTTGAGAATGCCGTTGTCCTGGCATCTGGTTTCAGGGCGTTGTCCTGGGGGATCAAAGCGATATTCCACTGTGACACCGCGCGAGACAGCAGTTTCTCCTGCGTTTCGTCCTGCCAGTTTTCATCAACCTGCTGACCAAGAAAGCGTAACGCCTGTACCAGCAACGGTCGCGCATCCCCTTCTGGCAGCGGGGGAGCATGATTTTGCTTCGACAACTTATTGCCATCAGGATTGATAGCCAGCGGCAGATGCAGATAGACCGGCACTGGCCATCCAAACTGTTGATAAAGCGCAATCTGTCGCACTGTTGGCTCAATTAAATCGGCCCCGCGCACGATCTCCGTAACACCCTGAAAATGATCATCAACCACCACCGCCAGGTTATAGGCGAACAAACCATCGCGGCGATGAATAATAAAATCTTCCTGCGCCAGGCGTGGATCGACCTGTAAGGTGCCACGGAGGCAGTCGTTGAAAGCGAAAACCGGGGTATGCTGACGCAGGCGTAATGCGGCATTTTCCGCGCCTTGCTGCAAATCGCGACAATGACCATCGTAAAAGCCGCCTGTCTGCTGAATACGGCTGCGAGAACAGGTACAAAAATAACTCTGACGATGCTGTTGCAGCCAGGACAGTGCCTCACGATAAGCGTCATGGCGTTGCGATTGCCACAGGACTTCGCCATCCCAATGCAAACCAAATTGCTCAAGCTGCTGCAAAATACGCGTAGCGGCACCCGGAACTTCACGCGGTGGATCAATATCTTCAATGCGCACCAGCCAGCGGCCGTTTTGCGCACGCGCGCTCAGGTAACTGCCTAAGGCTGCTATCAGCGAGCCAAAATGAAGTTCACCGGAAGGGGAGGGGGCGAAGCGCCCGATGCAAGATGAAGTCAACATGTGCGTTAGAAATTACCGCGCAACGAGAAAATCTGTTGTTCTCCCGCCGCGCGGCAATGTATTGGCTGCGGCATTAGCCAGCCATTTGTTTCTCGCGGATTTCTGCTAACGTCTTACAGTCGATGCATAAATCGGCGGTAGGACGGGCTTCGAGACGGCGAATGCCGATCTCAACGCCACAGGAATCGCAATAGCCGAAGTCGTCGTCTTCAACTTTCTTCAGCGTTTTCTCGATTTTTTTAATCAGTTTACGTTCGCGATCGCGGTTACGCAGCTCCAGGCTGAACTCCTCTTCCTGCGCGGCACGGTCAACCGGGTCCGGGAAGTTAGCAGCTTCATCCTGCATGTGCGATACGGTGCGATCCACTTCGTCCCGAAGTTGATTACGCCAGGCTTCCAGAATCTTACGAAAATGGGTCAGCTGGGCGTCATTCATATACTCTTCGCCCGGTTTCTCCTGATAAGGCTCCACCCCAGCGATGGCGAGAATACTCAGGGACGATGTTTTACGGTTTTGCCCTTCTTGCATGTTGTTTCTCCTGGATAACACGCACTATACCCTTCAACTTATTGCAGCAGGTGCGTTGCTGCTTGCCTGCTCTTGACATCTCTCGGGTACATCGATCCCCCAACGGGGAAAAAAACAGGCCGCTATAAATAACAGAAGCAGTCAAGGTTGGCAATTATTCGTGATCGCATCTTGACAAGCCTGTGAGGAACAGCGTAATTGGCGCCTTGTTCAGAACATAATTAGCACAAATAATTGCTAAAGATATTACAACCTTACCGCAAGCGGTGTTTTCAGACACATTCCTGTCACCGATAAGTCAGCCTGATACGCCAAAACTTCTACGCCCTCCTGCTGCGCCTGGACCAGTTGTTCTGCGTAAGCGGCGTCGATATGACGCGCCGGGGAGACGTCCTCAATCCCCGAGTGCAGAACCGCAAACAACAAGACGGCTCGATGACCTTCTGCTGCAACTGCGCTCAGTTCACGCAGATGCTTCTGGCCTCGAATCGTCACCGCATCCGGGAAGTAGCCTTTTCCTTGATGTAAAAGGGTCACGGATTTCACCTCAATATAGCAGTTGCGCAGGTCATTCGCCTTGAGCAGGAAATCAATTCGGCTATTTTCGCTGCCGTACTTCACCTCAGCCTGGCAATGCGGGTAAGCGGATAATTCTGGAATGCGCTGCTGTTCCAGCGCTTCGCGTACCAGCTGATTGGCGCGCAGCGTGTTAACGCAGATCCAGTGACCGGTTTGTGTTTCGGTGATCTCCCAGCTGTGCGGATATTTACGCGTCAGGCTGTCCGATGTGGAATACCACACGGTATCGCCTGGCGTGGCGCAACCGGTCATCGCACCGGTGTTTGCGCAATGAATCGTCAGGGTTTCACCTTCCGGCGTGAGCACATCGGCAAGAAACCGTTTGTAACGGGCAAGTAAACGGGCAGGTTTGAGCGGCGGAGAAAAATGCATACGATTCCTGATCAGGGCTGCAGCGGCCAGCTTGCCAGCGCACGATAACGCGTGCGGCCTTTAGCGAATGCTGAAGCATAAAGAGAAAACTGCGTGGCGCGAAAACGCCAGTGAAAGCCGCGCGGTGGCAGCGCAACGGGTTGGCTGGCGTGGCGTAATAATGTGATGTGTGGATGAAACGGCTGTGGACTTTGCGCGCAGCCGTGACGCGCCGCCTGCGCGCGCAGCAGGCTGGCAAGTTGCAGCAAAGCACGTGGCGGACGCTGGCAGCCTAACCATACCACGCCGGGACGCGGCCAGTGTCCGGCATCATCAAGGTCCAGATCAAAGCCAGGCTGGATAATACGCGCTGCCAGCGTTTGCAGACGCTGTGAAGTTTCTGCGGAAACCTCACCTAAAAACGCCAGAGTGATATGCAGACTGGCGGCCACAACGGGGCGCCCGGCATCTTCAGCAAAATTTTCCGCTCGCCAGCGCACCAGCTGTTGCTGAAGCTCGCAGGGCAGGCTGATGGCAAAGAATAAGCGTTGTGTCACCATGGCGGTCTCCGGCAATCCTCACGGATGAATGCTACAATGCGCGCCATCTTAGCACAGGCGGAACAGGAGTTTGCTGTGAGTGATTTACCTGTCAGCGCGGTGCTGCCTGACATCCTGGCGGCGCTTGAAAGCGCCTCACAAACCTTGCTGGCCGCGCCTACTGGCGCAGGCAAATCGACCTGGCTGCCGCTGCAATTACTGGAACAGGCGATACTGCCTGGTCGCATCATTATGCTGGAGCCGCGTCGCCTGGCTGCACGTAACGTGGCGCAGCGACTGGCGGAACAGCTCAATCAGCCGCCTGGCGAAACAGTCGGGTATCGGATGCGTGGGAAAAGCTGCGTCAGCGCCACGACCCGGCTGGAAGTGGTCACGGAGGGTATTCTCACCCGCATGTTGCAGCAGGATCCCATGCTGGATGGCGTGTCGCTGGTGATCCTTGACGAATTTCACGAACGTAGCCTGCAGGCCGATGTGGCGCTGGCGCTGCTGCTGGATGTACAGCAAGGTCTGCGCGAGGACCTGAAAATTTTGCTGATGTCGGCCACCCTCGACAACGCCCGCCTGGCGGCAATGCTGCCGGATGCGACTTTAATTATTTCTGCAGGACGCAGTTATCCGGTTGAGCGACGTTACGCTTCGCTCAATCCCTCTGTTCGCTTTGAAGAGGCGGTTGCGCGCGAAGTCCTGCAACTGTTGCGCGATGAAAGCGGCTCTTTGCTGCTGTTTTTACCTGGTGTAGCGGAAATTGAGCGTGTGAAGCGTGAGCTTGAATCCCGTGTTGCCGACGACATCGATCTGGCACCTTTATATGGTGCGTTGTCGTTAGCGGCTCAGCAGCGCGCGATTCTTCCTGCGCCAGCCGGGCGACGCAAAGTGGTGCTTGCCACTAATATCGCCGAAACCAGCCTGACCATTGAAGGTATTCGTCTGGTGGTCGATAGCGCGCTGGAGCGCCGCGCATTGTTTGATGCTCGCACGGGTGTCACACGGCTGCAAACCCAACGTATCAGCCAGGCGTCAATGACCCAGCGCGCCGGACGCGCCGGGCGCCTGATGCCAGGTATCTGCTTACATCTTATCTCGTCAGAACAGGCAGCACGCGCGGCGGCGCATAGCGAAGCGGAAATCCTGCACAGCGATTTATCGTCGCTGTGGCTGGAATTACTGCAATGGGGTTGCACGCAGCCAGAGCAGTTGCAATGGATTGATCCGCCGCCCGGCAAATCTCTGCGTGCCGCGCAGCAGCAACTCACTCAGCTTGGCGCGCTGGATGACAACGGGTTACTCAACGCGCAAGGGCGCCGCATGGCGCAGCTGGGTAGCGATCCGCGGTTGAGCGCCATCCTGATCGCAGCGGGACAAGATGCCGATGCCGTTGCCAGTGCCGCCTTGCTGGTGGCGGTTCTGGAAGATCCGCCGCGCAGCGGCAGCGCCGATCTCAGAGAAGCGCTGTATCGACCGCAGCCGCAATGGCAACGTCGCGCCCGGCAGTGGCAACATCGGCTGAAAGTCAGTGGCGGGCGGGTCGATGAAGCTCGCTTTGCTGCCTTACTGGCCGCTGGCTTCAGCGATCGTCTGGCACGACGTCGCGATCGCAGTGGACGCTATCAGCTCGCCAACGGGTTAGGGGCGAAACTGGACGATCAAGATAGCCTGACGCGTAACGAATGGCTGATTGCCCCCGCGTTATTGCAAGGCAGCGCCGCGCCAGACGCGCGCATACTGCTGGCGTTGCCGATCGATATTGTGGCGCTGTGTCAGCAACGCCCGGCGCTGATCGAATGGCGAACCGAAGTGGAATGGGATGATGAAAAAGGCACGTTGCGTGCCTTTAAACGTGAGCAGATTGGCGCGCTGGTATTGAAAACGCAGCCGCTGGCGCGACCTGAGTCTGAAGTATTGCATGCGGCGATGTTGCGCTGGGTCGCTGAAAAAGGGTTATCGGTGCTGGGCTGGTCGCCAGCGGCGGAACAGCTACGTCTGCGTTTACACTGTGCAGCCGAATGGTTGCCCGCGGAGAACTGGCCAGCAATGAATGATGCCGCACTGCTTGATTCGCTGGAAAGCTGGCTCTTACCGCAAATGAGCGCGGTGCGCGATCTGAAAGGCTTGCAGTCGGTGGATCTGGTTAGCGCGCTATTACATTTGCTCACATGGTCACAACGTCAGCGGCTGGATACTGTGCTGCCAACTCATTACACTGTGCCAACCGGAAGCCGTCTGCCTGTTCGCTATCATGCGGATAAGCCTCCGTCGCTGGCGGTGCGGATCCAGGAGATGTTTGGCGAAGCGACCAATCCCACTGTGGCAGAAGGACGCGTGCCGCTGGTGCTGGAACTGCTATCTCCGGCGCAGCGTCCGCTACAGATTACCCGCGACCTCGCTGCGTTCTGGCGTGGTGCGTACCCGGAAGTGCAAAAGGAGATGAAAGGGCGCTATCCCAGACATCCCTGGCCTGATGATCCAACAAGCGCTTTACCCACCCGGCGCACGAAAAAATATTCCCCGCAAGGTTGAGAACGCTGGACCGAATTCAGAGGGTTCTGCCAGGCGGGATGCGATAAAATCGTTAGAGTAAAGGCGCAGCCATAAGCTATGCCTGGAGAATGAAACCAATGTCTGGGAACGATCACGAACCTATTGGGCGCAAAGGAAAACAGCCCAAACCGCCGCGCCGCAGCGCGAGCCGGGGTCGCCGCAGGGATACTGATAAAGGTATCTCTCAGGATGATTTTGATGATTACGAGGAGAAGGCACCCGTGCCACCTAAAGGTAAAAAAGGAAAACCGCGCGGCAAACGCCGTTGGCTGGGATGGTTAATTAAGCTGTTTTTGGTGTTTGTCGTCGTTATGGCAGCATGGGGTGTCTACCTCGACTCGGAAATCCGTAGTCGCATCGACGGCAAAGTGTGGCAACTGCCCGCGACCGTGTATGGTCGTATGGTCAGCCTTGAGCCGGGTATGGCTTACAACAAAAATGAAATGGTGGCGTTGCTGGAGGGCACACAATATCGCGAGGTCTCGCGTATTACCCGTCCTGGTGAATTCTCGATCAACGGGAATACAATCGATCTGCTGCGTCGTCCGTTTGACTTTCCGGACAGTAAAGAAGGGCAGATCCATGCACGCATGACCT
Organism: Mixta mediterraneensis; assembly: GCF_030283135.1. Classification (NCBI taxonomy): domain Bacteria; kingdom Pseudomonadati; phylum Pseudomonadota; class Gammaproteobacteria; order Enterobacterales; family Erwiniaceae; genus Mixta; species Mixta mediterraneensis. The sequence goes on from NZ_JASUAZ010000013.1 coordinate 44,003, forward strand.
TTAGCAAGGGTGAGCTGAGCGAGATCAAAAACCTTGATAACGGGCGTGACTTTGGCTTCTTCCGCCTGGATCCGCGCCTGATCACCATGTTGCAGTCGCCAAACGGCGAGCAGCGACTGTTTGTGCCGCGCGCCGGCTTCCCGGATCTGTTGGTCGATACGCTGATCGCCACTGAGGACAGGCATTTCTACGAGCACGATGGCATCAGCCCGTACTCCATTGGCCGCGCCTTCCTCGCGAACATCACTGCCGGGCGCGCAGTGCAGGGCGGCAGTACGCTGACTCAACAGTTGGTGAAAAACCTGTTCCTGACCAACGAGCGTTCACTGTGGCGTAAAGCGCGTGAAGCCTATATGGCAGTTATTATGGATGCGCGTTATAGCAAGGATCGCATTCTTGAACTGTATCTGAACGAGGTTTACCTCGGTCAGGCGGGTAATGATCAGATTCGCGGCTTCCCGCTGGCCAGCCTTTATTATTTTGGTCGTCCGGTTGATGAGCTGAGCCTTGATCAGCAGGCGCTGCTGGTCGGCATGGTCAAAGGGGCGTCGCTGTATAATCCGTGGCGTAATCCAAAACTGGCGCTGGAGCGTCGTAACCTGGTGTTGCGTTTGTTGCAGCAGCAGAAAGTGATTGATCAGGAGCTGTACGACATGCTGTCGGCCCGTCCGCTGGGCGTGCAACCAAAAGGAGGCGTGATTACGCCGCAGCCAGCCTTCATGCAGATGGTGCGTAATGAACTGCAAGCCCGGCTGGGCGATAAAGTGAAAGATCTGTCCGGCGTGAAAATCTTCACCACGCTTGATCCGGTGTCGCAAGACGCGGCGGAAAAAGCGGTGGTTGAGGGTATTCCAGCGCTGAAAAAACAGCGCGGGCTGAAAGATCTGGAAACCGCAATGGTGGTCGTTGACCGTTTCAGTGGCGAAGTGCGAGCGATGGTGGGAGGAGCCGATCCGCAGTTTGCAGGTTATAACCGTGCGTTGCAGGCGCGTCGCTCAATCGGCTCGCTGGCAAAACCGGCGACCTATCTGACAGCGCTGAGCCAGCCAAATACCTATCGTCTGAACAGCTGGATCGCGGATGAACCGATTGCGCTAAAACAACCGAACGGATCGGTATGGAAACCGATGAACGACGATCGCCGTTTTAGCGGTAAAGTGATGTTAGTGGATGCGCTGACCCATTCCATGAACGTGCCAACCGTTAACCTCGGCATGACGCTGGGGCTGGACTCCGTCATTGATACCTGGGTCAAACTGGGCGTGCCGAAAGATCAGCTCCATCCGGTTCCGTCAATGCTATTGGGCGCACTGAACCTGACGCCGATTGAAGTGGCGCAGGCTTTCCAGTCAATCGCCAGCGGCGGCAATCGTGCACCCCTGTCAGCGGTACGTTCAGTGATTGCAGAGGACGGTACGGTGCTGTATCAAAGCTTCCCACAGGCGCAGCGCGTTGAGCCTGCACAGGCGGCTTATCTGACGCTTTACACCATGCAGCAGGTTGCCGATCACGGTACTGCACATGCTTTAGGGGCACGCTTCCCGAATGCGCATCTGGCCGGTAAAACCGGTACCACCAACGATCTGATCGACAGCTGGTTTGCCGGTATTGACGGTAAAGAAGTGGCCATTACCTGGGTTGGACGCGATAACAATCAGCCCACCAGACTGTACGGTTCCAGCGGTGCGATGCAGCTTTATCGTCGCTATCTCGATAACCAGGCGCCGATGCCGTTGCAACTGACACCGCCAGAGGACGTGTCGATGATGAATATCGATTCGGCGGGTAACTTTGTGTGTAGTACAGGCAGCAGCATCTGGCGCTCGCTGCCGGTGTGGGCGCTGGACCCGAATGCGCTCTGTCAGCAACAGCAGCAGCAGGTCCAGCAACAGCAACAGCAACAGCAACAGCAACTGGAACAGCAGCAGCAACAGCAGGAGCAAAAGGACAGCAATGGTGTTGCAGGCTGGATAAAAGACATGTTCGGCAAGTAAAGAATTCAGAGGTAAATAAAAAGGGCGCGGGAGCGCCCTTTTTTGTGCAAAATCCACAAGGGTTAAATGCGCGGCAAACGGCGTCAGCACTGGGATTTATGCTTGCAGTGACAGTTGCGTTTCGCATATTATCCGACCGTTATAATAATCATTATCGTTTCGATTCGCCTGCCCAATTACTTCTATCCGGGAGACATTTTTATGCATGCGCGAACGGCTTTTCCTTGTTACAAAAACAGTGTTTTTCCGCGTCGGCCTCTGGCCATGATGCTTGCCGTCGCGCTCAGTAGCCTGAATGCATCGGCTTTTGCCGATAAAACAATGGTTGTGTCAGCAGATGGCGGCGGGGGCGTAGAACAGGAAAGCGCCTGGGGACCTGCTGCAACGGTTGCTGCGAAACGCAGCGCTACCGGCACCAAGACCGATACGCCAATCGAAAAAAATCCGCAGTCTGTTTCCGTGGTTACGCGTGAAGAGATGGAGTTGCGCAACGTCACCAGCGTTAAAGGGGCATTTAACTACACGCCTGGCGTCTTAACCGGCAATCGCGGTAGCTCGGATGTGATCGATGCGCTGTCCATTCGTGGTTTTAGCGAAACCAATACCAACCAGTATCTGGATGGTCTGAAGTTGCAGGGAGATAACTACTCGGAATTCGCTATCGATCCTTATTTCCTTGAACGGGCGGAGCTGCTGCGCGGCCCGGTTTCGGTGCTGTATGGCAAAAGCAATCCGGGCGGCGTGGTTTCGTTAGTAAGCAAGCGACCTACCCAGGAAACGCTGCGTGAAGTGCAATTCCAGATGGGCAGCGACAATCTGTTTTCTACCGGCTTCGACTTTGGCAGCTCGCTGGATGACGACGGCGTGTACAGCTATCGTCTGACCGGGCTGGCGCGCAGCCAGGATGCGCAGCAGGACATGAACAAAGAGAAGCGCTATACCATTGCGCCGTCGTTCAGCTGGCGTCCTGATGAGAACACCCGCTTCGATTTACTGACCTATTTTCAGAACGAACCGGAAACCGGCTATTACGGCTGGTTACCGCGCCAGGGTACGGTTGTGCCGATTATTCGCGCTGACGGCAGCAAGTACAAATTACCGACGGATTTTGATGAAGGCGAGGACAGCAACAAAATCTCGCGCAACACCAAAATGGTCGGTTACAACGTTGAGCATAGTTTCAGCGAGACCTGGACGGTGCGCCAGAATCTGCGCTACGCCGACTTGCGCACTGACTATCGCAGCATTTATGGCAACGGTTACTTGCCGGCTACCCAGGAGATTACCCGTGGTTCGGCCATTTCTAATGAGAAACTAAATCAGTTTGCGGTGGATAATCAGGCACAGGCTAAGTTCGCGACCGGTCAACTCGATCATACGCTGCTGTTAGGTGTAGATTTCCAGCGTACCCGCAATGATATTGATGCCCAGTTCGGCTCAGCCTCAAGCCTGAATGCTGTTCATCCACGCTATGGCGACGACAGCACGGTGCCGTTTGATGAGCCTTATCAGCATCTCAATAAGCAGCGACAAACCGGTTTGTACGCGCAGGATCAGATGGAGTGGGAGCGTTGGGTATTAACCCTGGGTGGACGTTACGATTACGCCATGACCTCGGTTTATGACCGCGTAGCCGATTCGGTTGATCGTCAAAATGATCAGGCTTTTACCTGGCGCGGCGGCCTGAACTACGTATTTGATAACGGCATTGCCCCGTATTTCAGCTACAGCGAATCCTTCATTCCTAATGCAGGCTCGACCTGGAGTGGTCAGGCATTTGATCCGTCTCGCGCTAAGCAATACGAAGCGGGTGTGAAATACGTTCCCAAAGATCGTCCGGTTGTGATGACCGCGGCGGTTTATCAGCTGACGAAAACCAAAAACCTGACGGCTGACCCGGATACCAGCCATCCGTTTGCCAGCGTTCAGAGCGGTGAAATCCGTTCTCGCGGTGTTGAACTGGAAGCCAAAGCAGCGCTAAACGCCAATATCAACCTGATCGCTTCTTACTCCTACACTGACGCGGAATATACCAAAGATACTGCGCTGAAAGGAAAAACGCCGGTTCAGGTGCCGAAGCATATGGCATCACTCTGGAGTGATTACACCTTCCATGAAACGGCACTTTCTGGCGTAACCGTCGGGGCAGGTGTGCGTTATGTTGGTAAGAGCAAAGGCTTGTATAGCACTGGTGATAACGTTAATCAGAACTTTGATGTTTCTGGCTACACCACGGTTGATGCTGCGCTGAAGTACGATTTAGGCCGCTTCGGTTTGCCAGGGTCGTCGATAGGGGTTAACGTCAACAACCTGTTTGATCGCGAATACGTCGCCAGCTGCTATCGCGAATACGCATGTTACTGGGGCGCTGAACGCCAGATTGTCGGCACCGCGACTTTCAGATTCTGACTTACCTGGGCGCTTCGGCGCCCGTTTTACAGGGATTCTCATGCAGCATCAGCACGCCGAAGAAGCTACTTTTACACTGCAAGATGTCAGCTTTCACGTGCCTGGCCGCACGCTGCTTCATCCGCTCACGCTTACTTTTCCGCCTGGCAAAGTCACCGCATTGATTGGGCATAACGGATCGGGGAAATCGACCCTGCTGAAGATGCTTGGTCGCCATCACGCCGCCAGCCATGGTCAGGTCTTACTAAACGATCGGCCGGTAGAAAGCTGGAACGGTAAAGCCTTTGCGCGTCAGGTGGCTTACCTGCCACAGCAGCTCCCCGCCGCTGAAGGCATGACGGTACGCGAATTGGTGGCGATTGGCCGCTATCCGTGGCATGGCGCGCTGGGCCGTTTTGGCCAGGAAGATCGCCATCGCGTTGATGAAGCGATTACGCTGGTTGGGCTCAAACCCTTTGCTGGCCGACTGGTGGACAGCCTGTCCGGTGGGGAGCGACAGCGTGCGTGGCTGGCAATGCTGGTGGCGCAAAACAGTCGCTGCTTATTGCTGGACGAGCCGACCTCAGCGTTAGATATTGCACATCAGGTTGACGTGCTGGCGCTGATTCAGCACCTCAGCCGCGATCGTGGCTTAACGGTCATTGCGGTATTACACGACATTAATATGGCTGCGCGTTACTGCGATCATCTGGTGGCGTTACGTCACGGTTCGATGATTGCCGAAGGTGGACCGGAAACTATCATGCAGGCCGACGTGCTGGCGGCGATTTACGGGATTCCCATGGGTATTTTGCCTCATCCGCAGGGCGGCGCACCGGTCAGTTTTGTTTATTAGGAAGAGGATGATGCCCGATCTTTTTCGCCGCCGTTTGATGGTGGCTATGGCGTTGTCGCCGTTACTCAGCAGCTTCCCTTTGCCTGCCGCACCTTTGGATCCGCAGCGTATTATTGCGCTGGAGTGGTTGCCTACTGAACTGCTGTTGGCGTTAGGTGTTACGCCACTCGGCGTCGCTGATATGCATAACTACAACGTCTGGGTCGGCGATCCGCCGCTGCCTGCGGGCGTGGTGGACGTTGGTTTGCGTACCGAACCCAATCTTGAACTGATGACGCAGATGCAACCCTCGCTAATTCTGTGTTCCAACGGCTATGGTCCGCCGAAAGAGAAGCTGACACGCATCGCGCCGATTATGGGTTTTGATCTCAACAGCGGTGATGGCAAACCGTTCAGTACTGCGCGAACCTCGCTGCAGGAATTAGGCAAACGCCTTGGATGTGAGGCGCAGGCCGAAAAGCATTTGAAATTTGTCGATTCCCAACTCGCAGCGGCGCGTCAGCGTCTGGCACCTTACGCGGCGCGACCCATTCTGCTGATGTCATTGCTTGACAGCCGCCATGCCATCACCTTTGGCAAAAACAGCCTGTTTCTTGAAGTGATGACTATTCTCGGCCTGAAAAGCGCCTGGCAAGGCGAAACCAATTTCTGGGGCAGCGCAGTAGTAGGGATTGAACGGCTGGCCGGGTTCAGCGATGTGGAGGTGATCTGCTTCGACCATGACAATGAAGCCGATATGCAGCAGTTGATGCGCAGTCCACTGTGGCAATCGCTGCTGTTTATTCGTGCGGGCCGTTTTCAACGCGTTCCGGCGGTGTGGTATTACGGCGCGACCCTGTCGGCGCTGCATTTTGTTCGCGTGCTGGAACGCGCGCTGGAGACACGCTGATGCGCCATCGTCTTTTCCCCGCAGCGCTATTGAGCGGGCTGTTTTTGCTGGCGCTTGAGTTAACGCTGGTTAATTTGCGCCAGGCATTGCCACTGGCGCAATGGTTACAGGCGCTGTGGTCGCCAGATGCGGATAATATGCAGCAGATGGTGTTTCACCATAGTTTGCTGTCGCGGCTGGTATTGGCATTGTTAGTGGGAGCAGGGCTGGGATTAGCCGGTTTGCTATTCCAGCAGGTATTGCGCAACCCACTGGCGGAACCGACTACGCTGGGTGTGTCATCGGGCGCACAGCTTGGCATTACGGTTGCAACGCTGTGGCAGCTGCCGGGCGGCGCCCTAACGCAGCAGTTTGCCGCGTTAGGGGGCGCTGCACTGGTGGGCGCGATTGTATTTGGCGTTGCGTGGGGCAAGCGCCTGTCGCCGGTTACGCTCATCCTGGCGGGTTTAGTGCTAAGCCTGTATAGCGGCGCGGTGAATCAGATCTTTGCCATTTTTAACCACGATCAGCTACAAAATATGTTCCTGTGGAGCACCGGCTCACTGAATCAAATGGGCTGGGAAAACGTCAGTCAACTGTGGCCGCGCCTGCTGCTGGCCTTTGTGGTGGCGCTGGCGCTGCTACGGCCATTGACGTTGATGGGACTGGATGATGGCGTTGCCAGCAACCTCGGTCTTGCGCTTTCGCTGGCCAGGTTGGGCGGTCTGGCGCTGGCGATTTTGCTTAGCGCACAGCTGGTCAATGCTGCGGGCATTATTGGCTTTATCGGCCTGTTTGCCCCGCTGCTGGCGAAACTGCTGGGCGGGCGCCGTTTACTCAGTCGTATGTTGCTCGCGCCGCTGATTGGTGCGCTGCTGCTATGGCTGGCAGACGCCTGCGTATTGTGGCTCAGCGCACACTGGCGCGAAGTTTCAACCGGCACGGCTACCGCACTGCTGGGCGTGCCGATTCTGCTGTGGCTGCTGCCGCGTCTGCGCACCGGTTCGGTGCCGCCTGCGATGAATCAGGGCGACAAGATACCCGCCGAGCGGCAAGCAGTCGGACGCTGGTGTTTAATAGCTTTAGCGGTGTTAACGCTGCTGGCGTGGTTTGGTCTGGCGTTTGGACGGGATGGACAAGGGTGGATTTGGGCAAGCGGCGAGATGTTTCAGCAGCTGATACCGTGGCGGGCGCCACGTTTGCTGGCGGCGCTGGTAGTGGGTTTGATGCTGGGCGTGGCGGGCAGTTTGATTCAGCGCTTGACCGGTAACCCAATGGCCAGCCCGGAAGTCTTAGGTATCAGTTCAGGCGCCGCTTTTGGCGTCGTGATCATGCTGTTTTTTGTGCCGGGCGATGCGCTGGCGTTTCTGCTACCCGCTGGTGTCATTGGCGCAGGCGTTACTTTGCTGATCATTATGTTGGTTGCCAGCCGCGGCGGTTTTTCACCGGAGCGCATGCTATTGGCCGGCATGGCGCTGAATAGCGCTTTTGTGACGTTATTGATGCTTTTGCTGGCGAGCGGTGATCCACGCATGGGCGGTTTGCTTAGCTGGATTTCGGGTTCAACCTACAATATCAGCGGCAAGCAGGCGATACAGAGTGCGGTTTGCGCGCTGGTATTGGTGTCGCTGGCACCGCTGGCAAGTCGTTGGTTGACGCTGCTGCCCCTTGGCAGCGCCACGGCGCGTTCGGCGGGAATGGCGCTGACGCCATCACGTCTCAGCCTGTTGCTGCTGGCGGCTGCGCTGACGGCAACGGCCACCCTCACTATCGGCCCGCTGAGCTTCATTGGTCTGATGGCACCGCATATCGCACGCATGTTGGGCTTCCGCCGTGCGTTACCGCAGGTGTTACTGGCAGGCCTACTGGGCGCGGGATTAATGGTATGTGCCGACTGGTGTGGGCGGATGCTGGCGTTTCCGGATCAGATACCGGCAGGCTTGATGGCAACGTTTTTAGGCGCGCCTTACTTCATTTGGCTATTGCGCCGATCGCGTTAAGCCCTCATCGAAACGGTTAAGACCGGCTCGCACCGGTCTTTTTTATTACAGTTTCGCGAAACAGCGACGCGCCGCATCGATGGTACGCTGGATGTCCTCTGGGCTATGCGCCAGTGACATAAAGCCAGCCTCAAACGCTGATGGCGCAAGATAAACGCCTTCTTCCAGCATTAAGTGGAAGAATTTCTTAAAGCGTTCAATATCGCATTTTGTGACGTCAGCGTAACAGGTAACCCTTTCCGCATCGGTAAAGAACACGCCAAACATACCGCCGACATGATTGACTACCAACGGAATATTCTCCTGTTGTGCGGCATGCAGCAGACCTTCAGCCAGTCGGGTGGTCAGTTCGGTCAGCGTTTGATGAATGCCCGGCTGAGCAATCTGGCTTAAACAGGCATAACCCGCCGCCATTGCAATGGGATTGCCGGACAGGGTTCCCGCCTGATAAACCGGGCCGGTTGGGGCCAGCGCGGTCATCACGTCGCGACGACCGCCAAACGCACCCACCGGCATACCGCCGCCGATGATTTTGCCGAGGCAGGACAAATCAGGCAACACATTGTAATACGCCTGCGCGCCACCCAGCGCGACGCGGAAACCGGTCATCACTTCATCAATAATCAGCAAGGCACCAAACTCATCACACAGCGCGCGCAGGCCGGGCAGGAAATCTGGCTGTGGCGGAATACAGTTCATGTTGCCTGCTACGGGTTCAACGATGATACAGGCGATCGCGTTCGGATAGCGTTCAAATGCCGCTCGTACCGAATCAAGGTCATTATACGTACAGGTCAGCGTATGTTTTGCGAAGTCAGCAGGCACGCCCGGAGAATTTGGCTGGCCCAGCGTCAATGCGCCGGAACCGGCTTTCACCAGCAGGTGATCGGCGTGACCGTGATAGCAGCCTTCAAATTTGATGATTTTATCGCGTCCGGTGAAACCGCGCGCCAGGCGAATCGCGCTCATTGTTGCTTCGGTGCCGGAGTTCACCATACGCACCATTTCCATGGAGGGCATCAGCTCGCAGACCAGCTGCGCCATAGTGACTTCCATTTCGGTGGGCGCGCCAAAACTCAGGCCGCGTTGTGCCGCTTCAATCACCGCATTACGAATTTCAGCGTTGTTATGGCCCAGCACCATCGGACCCCACGAACCGACATAGTCGATATAGGCGTTGCCATCAGCATCATAAAGATATGCGCCGTCAGCGTGTTCAATGAACAGCGGTGCGCCGCCCACACCGGTAAACGCACGTACCGGCGAGTTAACGCCGCCAGGAATCAGGCGTTGCGCCTCGGCGAACAGGTTTTCAGACTTACTCATTTTCGGCTCCAGCAGTTCAGTAAAATATTGTGCCATTCTACGGAAGAGGCGCGGTGGGCGAAAGGGTGGAACAGCCCGTAACCTGGCTAACCTTTGCGAAGGCGGCACAGAGTGCGAAGCTCAAAACTTGATTGCACAGGAGTGCTGGCAGATAATAGCGAAATTAAGGTCGTTTTCTGACCTGGACGTTTACTGGAGTCAAATATGAGTGATGAAGTAGCAGCACTGCCGTTGCAATTTACCGATGCAGCAGCCAGCAAGGTGAAGAACCTGATTGCTGATGAAGAGAACCCGGCGCTGAAGCTACGCGTTTACATTACCGGTGGGGGATGCAGCGGATTTCAGTATGGTTTCACGTTTGATGACCAGATAAATGACGGTGATATGACGATTGAGAAGCAGGGCGTAGCGCTGGTTGTCGATCCAATGAGTCTGCAATATCTGGTGGGTGGTTCGGTGGATTACACCGAAGGACTGGAAGGTTCACGTTTTATCGTGACCAATCCCAATGCCAAAACCACCTGCGGCTGCGGTTCTTCCTTCAGTATCTGATTTCGCCGGCCGCTGTCAGGCGGCCTCGTTTACCACTCAATGGTCACTAACCGGGCGGTTTTTTCCTGCCGGGAGTCGCGTTTTAGTACGCTATACGTTATGCGCGGCTGTGCGCTGAAATGACCTCCGCAGTTTATCTGAGGTGCGGCCTGGGGCCTGACGCGAGTGATTTCACAGCGTGAGAAAATATTCAGCTTAACGGCGATAGCGCCGGTGAGTGACCCCGCAGTTGTAATGCCAGCCATCATCAGCCCTATGGCCAGAATCACTATTCTGGTCATGTTTAGTTCCTGGTGTAGTCAAAAGCGCCTGAGCGCAAAAGGACGACGAGCATACGTGGCTTGCGCGTCTCATTTATTGATCAACGGCAATGATGGAATTTTCTTTAATCGAAGAAGTTATTTTTGTGCTGGATGTAGCGCGTTACACAGCTGTTTTGCTGCTAACAGCAGTCGTGGACCGGGACGGCTAAGCCAGTTATCGTTAATCGCAATCACCGGGACATAAAGCTGCGGCTGCCAGAATTGCTGCACGTTTTTGGCCTGCTGCGCATCGCCGCCAATGACAATCGCCTGCGGGTGACGCATCAGCACCTGTTCCCGGCTGACCTGCGGCCAGCTGACACGGCTATCGGCAAAGATATTTTCACCGCCGCACAGCCTGACGATGTCATTTTGCAGGGTGGCTTTGGCAGCGGTAAATAGCGGGTGCTGACCAAATTGCAAAAATAACGGAATGGGTTTTTGTGTATGATAACGCTGACGAAGGTCGGCTTCCTGTTGGCGTAGCTGCTGTGCGGCTTTCGCCGCCTGGTCTGGATGGGGACTCCATTGGCCCAGCGAGGCCAGCGCATCGATCATGCCAGCCAGGTTAGCGGGATCAATCCATACAACTTTTATGCCTGCCTGCTGTAATTGATCAATCTGACGTTGTGGATTGCCACCCCGCCACGCCAACACGACATCCGGTTTTAGCCGCAAAATGCGCTCAACTTTAATGCCTTGCCAGTTAGCGACCTGCTCAATTTTTTTAGCCGCAGGCGGATAATCAGACCAGGCACTGACCGCCACTGGCGTAATGCCTGCGGCAAAGGCCATCTCGGTCAAATGGGGAGCAAGGGTGATAACGCGCGGTGGGGAAGCAAACAGACTGCCGCTAAACAGCAGCAGCCAGCAGAACAGAAAACGTTTAGCCACGTGCCAGACGCGCCAGCAGGTTTTCAACCATCAATGATGACTGGTTTGCCGCCACGCTGAGAAACTCCTCAAAGCTCAGGTGTGATTCCTGATCGGCGACATCGGAAATGGCGCGCACCACCACAAAAGGCACCTGGAATTGATGGCAAACGTGACCAATGGCGCTGGCTTCCATCTCAACGGCAATGGCCTGTGGGAAAGTGTTGCGGATGCGTGCCAGCGGCTCAGCACCGTTGATAAACGCATCACCGCTGACCACCAGGCCGCGAACCGCATTCAGTTCCAGCTGCTGAATGCAGGCTTCCGCTTGCGCAATCAGGGTGGCATCGGCAACAAACGCCGCCGGGCAGCCGGCCATTTGACCTGGCTCATAGCCAAAAGCGGTAACGTCAGCATCGTGATAACGCACCTCTTCGGATACCACAATATCGCCCACGTTCAGCGTTGGGACTAATCCACCCGCAGAACCCGTGTTAATTATTACATCCGGCTTGCACAGCTGCAGCAGCAGCGTAGTGCCCAGTGCGGCGGCAGTTTTACCGATGCCCGATTTCAGCAGTGCAACCTCAACGTTATTCAGCGTGCCAGTGTAAATTTCACAACCAGCCAGCGATAAGGTTTGGCGGTTTTCGATTTTGTCACGCAGCAGAGCAACTTCCTGCTCCATCGCGCCAATAATGCCTGCTTTCATAAAGAGTCTCGCTAAGGTAGATGTTTTCGACGAAATTGAGGCATAGTCTATCATGGCTGGCAGGGGATTAATTCACGAAAAAATAAGGGGTAATCAATGGCAGCGATCAATTTCAGGACGAAGATCAGCTTTACTCGCCCTTATACCAGTCGGAAAGATCCCGAAGGCGAATATTATATTAGCCGCCACTTTGAGAGCGACCGCGGGCGAATAATTAATTCGGCGGCTATTCGTCGTCTGCAACAGAAAACCTAGGTTTTTCCTTTAGAGCGTAATGCTGCGGTACGTTCACGCCTGACGCATTCGCTCGAAGTACAACAAACCGGGCGCTATATCAGCAAAGAGATCCTGCAGGCTCTCAAAATGCAGGGCGGATTAGCGCAATACGGGCTGGATGAGCGAGAAGGTGCGTTCGAAAGCCTGGTCGAGATGGCGTGTCTGCTGCATGACGTGGGCAATCCGCCGTTTGGTCACTTTGGTGAAGCGGCAATTAATGATTGGTTTGAAGATAATCTTCTCGCAAACCTGGTCGATCCTATCGTTGCAGGCGTGGAAACCGAAGCGCAGCGCAGCGCATTTGATCAACTGAATGCAATGATTCGTCAGGATTTGTGTCATTTTGAAGGCAACGCGCAGGCAATTCGTATGGTGCATACGCTGCTGCAACTGAATCTCAGCTATTCGCAGGTTGCCTGTATTTTAAAATATACCGCGCCAGCATGGTGGCAAGGTGATAAACCGGCGGAATATAGCGTGCTGATGAAAAAGCCGGGCTTTTATTTATCTGAGAAGGCGTATATTGCCGAGCTGCGTGCGGCGACGAATATGGCAGAACATCATCGGTATCCACTGACTTATATTATGGAAGCTGCAGATGATATCTCTTATTGCATCGCCGATCTGGATGATGCAGTTGAAAAAGCGATATTTAATGTAGACAGTTTGTATGAATTTCTCAGCAAAGCCTGGGGAGCGATTAAAACAAATGATGCCTTTAGCCGAACAGTCGGTGAAGCGTGGCGTGAAGCCTGCAGTAAAAAACGCCGCAGCCGCAGCGATCAGTTCTTTATGTCGCTACGGGTTAACGTGCAAAACGTTCTGGTCACCTACGCGGTAAAACGCTTTATTGACAACCTTCCCGCAATATTTGATGGCAGTTTCAATCATGCATTATTAGAAGATGACGGTGAAGAAGGGCGGCTATTACAACTTTTCAAAACGGTTGCTCGTCAGCAGGTATTTAATCATTCCGAAGTTGAACAGCTGGAATTACAAGGCTACCGGGTAATTAAAGGATTACTGGAGATTTACCAGCCGTTAATGCAACTGAATTATGAGGCATTTACCACCCTGATTAATGACGACTTTTTACGTCAGCATCCCATTGAAACCCGGTTATTTCATAAGCTTTCAGGTAAACATCGCAAAGCCTATCAGCACGCTATGCGCACGCTGACGGTTAATCACAAATATGAACGTCTGTTATGGGAGCGTTATTATCGCTTCCGCCTTATCCAGGATTACATTAGTGGCATGACCGATCTTTATGCCTGGGATGAGTACCGTCGTTTAATGGCGGTGGAATAATGCACAAATGTAAAGGGAGAGCATAAATTTTTACCTTTGGCTAAAACTTTATCAGGAACTTCGCGCTAAAACATTTATCTCACCATACGACCACAGCAATGGTCTGGACGTTAATTTTTAAGAGACTCCGACAAATGAAAAAAAACTCATTAATGTTAAGTGCGCTGGTGCTTAGTCTTGGCATGGCGTTAACGCCTGTCAGTGTTTTCGCGGCAGAAACTGCTTCTTCCACCAGCCAACAATTGCCCAGTCTGGCCCCGATGCTGGAGAAGGTGATGCCTTCTGTGGTGAGTATTAGCGTTGAAGGCAGCACCACGGTGAAAACGCCGCGTATGCCGCAGCAGTTCCAGCAATTTTTTGGCGACAATTCGCCCTTCTGTCAGGAGGGTTCGCCCTTCCAGAGTTCGCCAATGTGTCAGGGCGGCGGTGCTGATGATGGCAGCGCACCCAATACCCAACAGGAAAAATTCCGGGCGTTGGGTTCAGGCGTGGTGATTAACGCCGAAAAAGGCTACGTGGTTACCAATAATCACGTGGTGAATAATGCAACAAAAATACAGGTGCAGCTAAGCGATGGCCGGCGCTACGACGCTAAAGTGATCGGTAAAGATCCACGCTCAGATATTGCATTAATCCAGCTGGAAGATGCTAAAAACCTGACTGCCGTGAAGATCGCCGACTCCGATAATCTGCGCGTCGGTGATTACACGGTCGCGATTGGTAACCCTTACGGTCTGGGCGAAACGGTGACGTCGGGCATCGTTTCCGCACTGGGTCGTAGCGGCCTGAACGTTGAAAATTATGAAAACTTTATCCAGACCGATGCGGCAATTAACCGGGGTAACTCTGGTGGAGCGCTGGTGAACCTGAACGGCGAGCTGATCGGCATTAATACCGCCATTCTGGCACCGGACGGCGGCAATATCGGTATCGGCTTCGCCATTCCGGGTAATATGGTGAAAAACCTGACTGCGCAAATGGTGGAATATGGTCAGGTAAAACGTGGCGAGCTAGGCATTATGGGCACAGAGCTTAACTCTGAGCTGGCAAAAGCCATGAAGGTTGATGCTCAGCGGGGCGCCTTTGTGAGCCAGGTTCTGCCAAATTCCGCCGCCGCGAAAGCCGGTATCAAAGCCGGTGATGTAGTGGTTTCGATGAATGGTAAACCACTGACCAGCTTTGCCTCGCTGCGTGCCGAAGTCGGCACATTACCGGTCGGTACTGCTCTGAAACTGGGCCTGCTGCGTGATGGCAAACCGGTAGACGTGACAGTGAAATTGCAACAAAGCAGCCAGGATAAAGTGCAATCAGCCACCATTTATACTGGCATTGAAGGCGCGGACCTCAGTAACGGTGATGCCAGTAACAAAGGTGTACGCGTTGACAATGTGAAACCGGGCAGTGCCGCAGCACGTATCGGCCTGAAAAAAGGCGATGTGATTCAGGGCGTAAACCAACAAGCGGTCGCTAACCTGGGCGAGCTACGTAAGATCCTCGACAGCAAACCGTCTGTACTGGCACTTAACGTGAAACGTGGCGACAGCAGTTTGTATTTGCTGATGCAGTAAGAGTATCTGATGAGTTACGCAGGCGGACTTCGGTCCGCTTTTTTTATGTCTGCGGCTTAAGCTGGTCAGAATGTGATGCCTACCGCAAATACGGTAAATGCCGTTCTGGCTCTGTGCATATGCACAATGTTCTGGGCGTTACCTATGCGTATTCTGTCCTTTGTCACTTTTATCAGGAGTAACGGATGGCGACCTATCACCTCGACGCTCGGCTGGCGCAGGATATAGTGGCGCGCACGATGAAAATTATTGACAGTAATGTCAACGTGATGGATGCGCGCGGACGGATTATCGGCAGTGGCGATCGGGAACGTATTGGGGAATTGCACGAAGGCGCGTTGCTGGTGCTGTCTCAGGGACGGGTGGTAGACATTGATGAAGCAGTGGCGAAACATCTGCACGGCGTACGGCCTGGCATTAATTTGCCGCTGCGCATTGATGGCGAAATTGTCGGTGTGATTGGCCTGACCGGCGAGCCGCTGGCGCTGCGTCATTACGGTGAGCTGGTGTGTATGACGGCAGAAATGATGCTTGAACAGGCACGCTTACTGCACATGCTGGCGCAGGACAGCCGCCTGCGTGAAGAGCTGGTGCTGAATCTGATTCGCAGCGATACGCTGTCGCCACAGCTTACCGAATGGGCGCAGCGGCTGGGGATCGATCTCAATCAGCCACGCGTGGCGGCGGTGGTGGAAGTAGACAGCGGGCAACTGGGCGTGGACAGCGCGATGTCTGAATTGCAACAGTTGCAGACGCTACTCACTACGCCAGAACGCGATAATCTGATCGCCATTGTTTCTCTGACCGAAATGGTGGTATTGAAACCGGCATTAAACGTCCATGGCCGTTACGATCGGGACGACCATCGTAAGCGCGTCGAGCAACTGTTACAGCGAATGAAAGAGAGTGGTCATCTCCGTATGCGCATTGCGTTGGGTAATTTTTTTACCGGCCCAGGCAGTATTGCCCGCTCTTATCGCACCGCGCGCACCACCATGATGGTCGGTAAACAGCGTATGCCGGATGTAAGAAGTTATTTTTATCAAGATTTAGTGTTACCGGTTTTACTGGATAGTTTGCGCGGCGGTTGGCAGGCCAATGAACTGGCGCGACCGTTAGCGAAACTGAAGAGTATGGATAACAATGGACTGTTACGTCGTACTTTAAACGCCTGGTTTACCAATAACGTCCAGCCGAGCGCTACGGCGCGGGCGCTGTTTATTCACCGCAACACGCTAGAGTATCGCCTGAACCGTATTTCAGAATTGACCGGGCTTAACCTGAGCCATTTTGACGATCGACTGTTGCTGTATGTGGCCTTGCAGCTGGATGAGCAGGGCTAAGAAGGACATAAAAAAGGCCAGTATTAATAAGCTGGCCTTTAAGCGGTTTATGGAAAATTAACGTCCGTTGCGGGTTAATTTCTCAAGATCAGATTGGATTTCAGTGATTTTATTGGTAACCACGCTTTCCAGATGGCGCAGGTCAGCAAGTATTTTGCGTTTTAAATCGACTTCAATCTGATCGCGCTGGCAAATCTGGTCCAGTTCATCAATCACATAACGCAGGTTAGGACTGATTTCCTGCACTTCTTTGTAGCCGTGACTCGCATGATCGGCGACAACGGTTTTACGCTGACGCGGATATTTAAACTTCACGCTTTTCGCGAAGAATTCACCTTTATCTTTGCGAAAGTAAATTTTCAGGATGTCATTGTTCGCTTCCTGACGCAGGCTGTAACGGTCAATGTCATCCGGGGTACTGATGCCTAAGCTTTTAAGGTTGTCGTACATAGCGTAGTTTCCATGAAATTGAGAAGCGCGCAGTTGAGTTCATGATTTAAAACTGTAGACATTAATAGCAGGATGAACATTGCGCGACAGGTTTTAACTGGCGCGGATTATCACCTGATTGAAAAATAAACGCACCTGTTAATTCGCAACGCGAATCAGGATGTCTGGCGGGAAGCGTAAAGAAAAAATGACGGGCCGGTTTCCAGCCCGTACAGGCGTTTAGTCGATGGTACGCAGCAGTTCGTTGATGCCTACTTTGCCGCGTGTTTTAGCGTCAACTTTCTTAACGATAACCGCGCAATACAGGCTGTAGCTGCCATCTTTTGACGGCAAATTACCCGAAACCACCACTGAACCGGCTGGCACACGGCCGTAATGCACTTCACCGGTTTCGCGATCGTAAATTTTGGTGCTCTGGCCGATGTAGACGCCCATTGAAATCACCGAACCTTCTTCAACGATGACGCCTTCAACAATTTCTGAACGCGCGCCGATAAAACAGTTATCTTCGATGATAGTCGGGTTAGCCTGCAGCGGCTCCAGTACGCCACCAATGCCGACACCGCCGGACAGATGAACATTTTTACCAATCTGCGCGCATGAACCTACCGTCGCCCAGGTATCAACCATGCTACCTTCGTCCACGAATGCGCCAATGTTAACGTAAGAGGGCATCAGCACGGTATTACGTGCAATATAAGCGCCCTGACGAACGGCGGCCGGCGGCACCACGCGGAAACCCTCTTTTTTGAAGCGCGCATCATCCCAATCCGCGAATTTCATGGGAACTTTGTCGTAAAAACGTGTCTCTGCGCCTTCCATTACCTGATTGTCATTGATGCGGAAAGACAGCAGCACTGCCTTCTTCAGCCACTGATGCGTTACCCATTCGCCATCGATTCTCTCAGAAACACGCAGTGCACCGCTGTCCAGCAGCGAGATCACCTGGTTGATGGCATCACGGGTTTCGGTGTCGACGCTGGTTGGGGTAATGTTGGCGCGACGTTCGAAGGCGGATTCAATAACGCTCTGTAACTGTTGCATATTTTTTTCCTGATCTGTCGTGTTCAATGCCGGGGAATAACCCGACACAAGTAAAAAATTTTAGGCGCACAATCGATTGCGGTCACACTTTATCGTTTGGATTAAGGGCTTCTGTCAACCGTTGTTGCAACGCATTGCGCATTTCCTCGTCAAGCGCCAGGCGATCGCTGTTAGCCAGAATAAATAAATCTTCGACGCGTTCGCCAATAGTGCTGATGCGTGCACCGTGCAGTGAAACGCCGAGATCGGCAAATACTTCCCCGACGCGTGCCAGTAAACCCGGCTGATCCAGCGCCACCAGTTCGAGATAGCTGCGGCGGTCGGTATGGGTTGGCAAAAAATTGACTTCTGTTTCTACGCTAAAGTGCTTCAGCCTGGCGGACTGACGACGCGTACGCGGCGGCACCCAATCAGATTGAGTAATCGCCTGCTCCAGCGCCTGAATAATTAACGGATGGCGATCCGGTGCCAGCGGACTGCCGTCCGGCTCCAGCACAATAAAGGTATCCATCGCCATTCCATCACGGCTGGTAAAAATTTGCGCATCGTGAACGCTAAGGTTGCGGCGATCTAACTCGCCAGCGACCGCCGCAAACAGGTGAGGGCGATCCGGACTCCAGATAAAAATTTCCGTGCCGCCACGTGTGGCCTGTGGGCTGACCAATACCAGCGGTTTAGTCAGGTCGTGCCCGAGTAGATGACGTGCGTGCCAGGCAATCTGGTTCGGTGTATGGCGCAGAAAATAATCGGCGCGACAGCGATTCCAGATCTGATGTAGACGTTCTTCATCAATATTGTCCATGCGCAGCAGCGCCAGCGCCTGTAAACGATGATGCCGCACGCGTTCACGCAGGTCCGGGCTGTTTTCCATACCGCGTCGCAGCTGTTTTTCGGTGGCGAAAAACAGCTCGCGCAACAGGCTTTGCTTCCAGCTGTTCCACAGGCTTTCGTTTGTCGCGCAGATGTCGGCAACGGTTAAGCACACCAGATAACGCAGACGATTTTCGTTCTGCATGATTTCAGCAAACTGCTGAATGACGGTAGGATCCTGAATATCGCGGCGCTGAGCGGTAACCGACATTAACAGGTGATGACGCACCAGCCAGGCCACCAGTTGCATTTCCCGCGAGTTGAGACTGTGCAACTCCGCAAATTCAAGCGCGTCTTTCGCTCCGAGAATGGAGTGATCACCGCCGCGTCCTTTAGCAATGTCGTGCAGCAGCGCGGCCATCAGCAGCAGTTCCTGCTGTGGCAAGCGCGGCCACACCTCGACACACAGTGGATGCTGCGGGCGCGTCGCTTCGTGGGCAAAACTCTCCAGCTTCTGTAACACGCGAATGGTATGTTCATCGACGGTGTAAGCATGAAACAGATCAAACTGCATTTGGCCGACAATATGCCCCCAGAGCGGCGTATAGGCCCACAGTACGCTGTGGCGATGCATCGGCACCAGTGCCCGACTTACCGCGCCGGGGTGGCGCAGAATCGCCATGAAAAGCTGACGCGCTTCCGGAATCTGACACAAAGGCTGCTTCAGATGACGACGTGCATAGCGCAGATGGCGCAGCGTGGTGGAATAGATCCCTTTGATCATGTCGTTGCGTACCATGACGTAGAACATACGCAGAATAGCCTGCGGTTCGCGCTCGAACAGCGTTTCGTCACGCAGATCGATTAAGTTACCGCGCAGCTGAAAATTATCATCTATTGGGCAAGGTTTTTCGCTGGTATCAAGTGCCAGGATCGCTTCATCGAATAGCTGCAACAGCATCTGATTCAGCTCGCTGATACGGCGAGTGACACGATAGAAATCCTTCATCATGCGTTCAACCGGCTCGTTGCCTTCACCCTGATAATTAAGGCGTTGTGCGACTGTGAGCTGGCGATCAAACAACAAACGGTTGTCATAGCGCGTCAGCGAAAGATGCAAGGCAAAACGGATGCGCCAGAGAAAATCCTGACATTCATTAAGCTCGTTACGCTCAATATTGGTGAGAAAACCGAAACCAACCATTTCATCCAGCGTGGTAGCGCCAAAATGGCGGCGGGCAACCCATTGCAGGGTATGAATATCGCGCAAGCCGCCGGGGCTGCTTTTAATATCTGGTTCAAGATTGTAGCTGGTGCCGTGATAGCGTTGATGTCGTTCAAGCTGCTCTTCTATTTTTGCAGCGAAGAAACGTGAAGAGGGCCAGAAACCCTCGCTAAAGACATTTTTTTGCAGTTCAAGGAAGAGCGCGACATCACCGACCAGCATACGTGACTCGATCAGATTGGTGGCGACAGTCAAATCAGACAATCCTTCCAGCAAACACTCTTCCAGAGTGCGCACGCTGTGGCCGACTTCGAGCTTTAAATCCCACATCAGCGTCAGTAGTTCGCTGGTACGCTGTGCGGCTTGCTCATCGAGCGGATGGCGGCTGAGGATCAGGACATCAATATCAGAAAGTGGGTGCAGTTCGGCGCGTCCATATCCTCCCACGGCAACGAATGCGATGGATTCCAGACGGTCGAAACCAAAAAAGTGCCATAAACGACACAGCAGACGATCGATATACAGCGTGCGGGCATCGATCAGAGTTTCCACGGCTTCACCCGCGTCGAAGGCGGCTGCTAAGTGCTGCTGAAAATCGTCCAGACGTTGTTTTAACAAGTCGCGCGTTAGCTGGTCATCAGCCCAATGGGTGGGGGAAACGTTCAGGCCATCTTTAACTGTATCCGGCAGGCTCACGCTCATGCGACTCTTCTCTTTTTAATCGTAAAAAAACCGGCAGGGTGCCGGCTTTTTCGTTTGTGGAGGATCACCCTTCGTTGACAAGGACCGCGGGAATGGTGTCGTCTTTGCGCAGGGTTAAAATCTCACAGCCGTTATCTGTCACCACAATAGTATGCTCGTACTGTGCGGACAAGCTGCGATCTTTGGTTTTCACCGTCCAGCCATCTTTCATGGTGCGGATGCGGTAATCACCGGCGTTTACCATTGGCTCCACGGTAAACGTCATGCCTGCCTGCAATACCACACCGCTGTCATCGGCATCGTAATGCAGCACCTGTGGCTCTTCGTGGAAGCCTTTGCCGATACCGTGACCACAATATTCACGGACGACCGAAAAGTCATTCGCTTCGACATATTTTTGGATGGCGCGGCCCAGTTCACGCAGGCGAATGCCGGGCTTAATCAGGCGCAGCGACAGATACAGGCTTTCCTGCGTTACGCGGCACAGACGCTCACCTTGAATGGTCGGTTTGCCAACGATAAACATTTTCGACGTATCGCCGTGGTATTCATCTTTAATCACCGTAACGTCAATATTAATAATATCGCCGTCTTTCAGCTGGCGTTCATCGCTGGGAATGCCGTGACATACCACCTCATTAATCGAGATACAGACTGATTTCGGAAAGCCGTGATAGCCAAGGCAAGCCGAAATAGCCTGTTGCTTATGAGTGATGTAGTCATGACAGATGCGATCCAGCTCACCAGTGGTTATACCCGGCTTAACGTGCTGTTCAATCATCTCCAGCACTTCGGCGGCCAGACGTCCGGCGACGCGCATTTTTTCGATTTCTTCAGGGGTCTTAATTGAAATTGCCATTAAATTAATCCGCATTTGCCGACATTATCGACAATAATGAACGTTGTGCTGACATGTTAACAGTCAGCAAATGGGCTGCCAAATAGAGAACACGCTGACCTCAGCTGGCTGAACTATTATTGGTGTCCCGGGCGCGGTTATGGTATAAAGCGCGCCGACGATTCTCTGTACGGCCGTTTGGTCGGCAGGAAACGCATAAATCTCATTATGTGTAATAAAACACACATGTATCGACACATGCGCCGGGGTGCCTCGTAAGAGGTCGGTCGTATGGGATACATGGAGGCCCAACCCCAAACTATCATAGAGGTAATCATGGCAACTGTTTCCATGCGCGACATGCTCAAGGCTGGTGTTCACTTCGGTCACCAGACCCGTTACTGGAACCCAAAAATGAAACCATTCATCTTTGGTGCTCGTAACAAAGTTCACATCATCAACCTTGAAAAAACAGTACCAATGTTCAACGAAGCGTTGGCTGAGCTGAATAAGATCTCTTCCCGTAAAGGTAAGATCCTGTTTGTTGGTACTAAACGCGCTGCTGCCGAAGCGGTAAAAGAGTCTGCTCTGAGCTGCGATCAGTTCTTCGTTAACCACCGCTGGTTGGGTGGCATGCTGACTAACTGGAAAACCGTTCGTCAGTCTATCAAACGTCTGAAAGATCTTGAGACTCAGTCTCAGGACGGCACTTTTGACAAACTGACCAAAAAAGAAGCGCTGATGCGCGCTCGTGAACTGGCCAAGCTGGAAAACAGCCTGGGCGGTATCAAAGATATGGGCGGTTTGCCGGATGCACTGTTCGTTGTTGATGCTGACCATGAACACATCGCAATCAAAGAAGCAAACAACCTGGGTATTCCAGTTTTTGCTATCGTTGATACCAACTCTGATCCAGATGGTGTTGATTTCGTTATCCCTGGTAACGATGATGCGATCCGTGCTGTAAGCCTGTACCTGACTGCCGTTGCGACCACTGTGCGCGAAGGTCGTTCTCAGGACCTGGCTGAGCAAGCCGAAGAAGCGTCTTTAGAAAACGCTTAATAAGGTCTGCTCTGCATAAGAGCCCTTAGTATTCAGATGTGATCTGTAGGGGGCCAAAATTGGCCCCTTTATTTTATCTAAGTCTGTTACGCCTCCATCAGGAAGGCGGGACGGAGTAAACTTTCCGCAATAAGTGCCTGCTAGTGCAAATGTACCCAGGTACGAACCGAGGATTCTGGAATGGCTGAAATTACCGCTGCATTGGTAAAAGAACTGCGTGAGCGTACTGGCGCGGGCATGATGGATTGCAAAAAAGCGCTGACTGAAGCGCACGGCGATATTGAGCTGGCAATTGAAAACATGCGTAAGTCTGGCGCAATTAAAGCGGCGAAAAAAGCAGGCAACGTGGCTGCTGACGGCGTGATCAAAACCAAAATCGTTGGCGACTACGGTGTGATCCTGGAAGTTAACTGCCAGACTGACTTTGTTGCTAAAGATGGTGGTTTCCAGGCATTTGCTGACAAAGTTCTGGAAGCTGCTGCTGCCGATCGCATTACCGATGTTGAAGTGCTGAAAGCGCAATTCGAAGAAGAGCGCGTGGCGCTGGTTGCCAAAATTGGTGAGAACATCAACATTCGTCGCGTTGCTTTGCTGGAAGGCGAAGAGCTGGGCAGCTACCTGCACGGCGCTCGTATCGGCGTGCTGGTTTCAGCGAAAGGCGCTAACGAAGAGCTGATCAAGCAGATCGCTATGCACGTTGCCGCGAGCAAGCCTGAGTTTGTTAAGCCAGAAGATGTATCTGCTGATGTGGTTGAAAAAGAGTACCAGGTTCAGCTGGACATCGCGATGCAGTCTGGCAAGCCAAAAGAGATCGCAGAGAAAATGGTTGAAGGCCGCATGAAGAAATTCACCGGCGAAGTCTCTCTGACCGGTCAGGCTTTCGTTATCGATCCAGGTAAAACCGTTGGTCAGGCTCTGAAAGAGCAAGGCGCTGACGTTATCAATTTCATCCGCTTCGAAGTGGGTGAAGGCATTGAGAAAGTTGAAGCTGACTTCGCTGCAGAAGTTGCGGCAATGTCTAAACAGTCTTAATGTTCTGAAAGAACCGCCAGAAGGCGGTTCTTTTTTGTCTGCAATCTGCAACAGACATGTTTTTCAGTCTCATCCCAATAGCATTTTCATTATGGTAAACGGATGATTGACCAGATTTTACTTCTCTTTTTTACCCTATCTTCCAGGAAGAATTGACCATGGCGACCAACGCAAAACCTGTTTATCAACGTATCCTGCTAAAACTGAGTGGCGAAGCACTGCAAGGTGCCGAAGGTTTTGGTATTGACGCGAGTGTGCTTGACCGTATGGCGCAAGAGGTAAAAGAGCTGGTCGAACTGGGCATCCAGGTTGGCGTTGTGATTGGCGGTGGCAACCTGTTCCGTGGCGCGGGTCTGGCTCAGGCGGGTATGAACCGCGTCGTGGGCGACCATATGGGTATGCTGGCGACGGTCATGAATGGCCTGGCAATGCGTGATGCGTTGCACCGCGCCTATGTCAATGCTCGTCTGATGTCTGCAATTCCACTGAATGGCGTGTGCGATAATTACAGCTGGGCCGAAGCAATCAGCCTGCTACGTAACAATCGCGTAGTGATTTTCTCTGCCGGTACGGGCAACCCTTTCTTTACCACTGACTCGGCAGCGTGCCTGCGCGGTATTGAAATCGAAGCTGACGTGGTATTGAAGGCGACCAAGGTCGACGGCGTCTACTCAGCCGATCCGGTGAAAAATCCTGATGCCACGCTGTATGAGCAATTAACCTATTCTGAGGTGCTGGATCAGGAGCTGAAAGTGATGGATCTTGCTGCCTTTACGCTGGCGCGCGACCATAAATTGCCAATCCGCGTCTTCAACATGAATAAGCCTGGCGCACTGCGTCGCGTAGTGATGGGTGAAAAAGAAGGCACCCTGATTACGCATTAATACCCGAGGCGAGATAAAATAAGGTATATTCTGTCAGCGCGGTGACAATCCATCGTGCACCAGTCAGGATTATCGATGATTATCGATCCCGTTTCCGGTTATACCGGAACTGGCCAGGTCAAACCGAATCCAAGGGTTTTAACGTGATTAACGACATCAAAAAAGATGCTGATACGCGCATGGAAAAATGCGTCGAAGCATTCAAAAATACCATCAGTAAAGTGCGCACTGGTCGTGCTTCACCTGCGCTACTCGACGGCATTGTCGTCGAATATTACGGCACGCCAACGCCGCTGCGTCAGCTGGCTTCGGTTACCGTAGAAGACTCGCGTACGCTGAAAATCAACGTATTTGATCGCTCGCTCGGCCCTGCCGTTGAAAAAGCCATCATGACGTCCGATCTCGGCCTGAATCCAAGTTCAGCGGGTAGCGACATCCGTGTGCCGCTGCCTGCACTGACCGAAGAGCGTCGTAAAGATTTGATCAAAGTCGTGCGCGGTGAAGCCGAGCAGGGCCGCGTGGCGGTACGTAATGTGCGCCGCGATGCCAACGATAAAATCAAAGCGTTGCTGAAAGATAAAGAGATCAGCGAAGATGACGAACGTCGTGCGCAAGATGAGATCCAAAAAATGACCGATGCGCACATCAAGAAAGTGGATGCCGCCCTGTCAGAAAAAGAAACGGAGCTGATGGATTTCTGATCCCATCGCTGCCGGAAAAAACGCCGTACAGAGAAGCGTTCTTTCGGAATGCGTTATCTGGCGGCGTTTTACATTGTGCTTATCAGCACGACCTTTGACCTCACATGGACAGCAAAATGAAGCGATTAACTCTGCTGGGTTCAACCGGATCGATTGGCACAAGCACGCTGGCGGTCGTTCGCGCCAACCCTGAATTGTATGAAGTAACCGCCTTAGTTGCCGGTCAGAATGTTGAGCTGATGGCTGAACAGTGCGCAGAATTTCAACCCCACTACGCGGCGATGGCTGATGAAGACGCTGCCACGGCGTTGCGTGAACGACTGAGAGCACTCAAGGTAGCTACTGAAGTGCTCTCCGGCGTTCAGGCGGCTTGTGAACTGGCAGCACTGGATGAGGTTGACCAGGTGATGGCGGCGATTGTTGGCGCGTCGGGCTTGCTGCCCACGCTTGCAGCCATTCGCGCCAGTAAAACCGTTCTGTTAGCGAATAAAGAATCCCTTGTCACCTGCGGCCGTTTGTTTATGGAGGCGGTACGTCAGCATCGCGCGCAATTGTTGCCCGTTGACAGCGAGCATAACGCCATTTTTCAGAGTTTACCGGCTTCCATCCAGCATCAGTTAGGATACGCTGACCTACAGGATAATGGCATTGAAACGATTATCCTTACGGGATCGGGTGGTCCTTTTCGTGACACGGTATTAAGCGATCTGGCTGCGATGTCGCCTGATCAGGCTTGTGCGCATCCGAACTGGTCGATGGGACGAAAAATTTCTGTCGATTCAGCCACCATGATGAATAAAGGTCTTGAATACATTGAAGCCCGTTGGTTATTTAATGCCAGCGCAGCGCAGATGGAAGTGATTTTGCATCCGCAATCGGTCATTCATTCCATGGTGCGTTACTGCGATGGTAGCGTGTTGGCCCAGTTGGGTTCTCCTGATATGCGTACACCGATTGCTCACAGCATGGCGTGGCCGGCGCGCATTAACGCTGGCGTAACGCCGCTGGACTTCACCCGCATGTCGGCGCTGACGTTCGCAGAACCCGACTTTAATCGCTATCCCTGTTTGAAACTGGCTATCGACGCCTGTGAAGCTGGACAAGCGGCGACCACCACGCTTAATGCCGCCAACGAGGTTGCCGTCGCGGCATTTCTGAATCACCAGATTCGTTTTACCGACATTGCGGTGCTTAACAGTGCGGTGCTGGCGGCACAGGCGTGTCAGGAACCTGATTCGGTGGAGGCAGTCCTTGAGATCGATCGCATGGCGCGCGCTGTGGCGACAGAAATGTTGCCGCGTGTCACGTCATTACGCTGATCGCGCCGAGGTCGTTTGTTCACTTCCGGTGAAAATGATATAGTCGCTGGCTCGCGTTTCACGGTCTGTCACCGAATTCGGTGTAGCCCGACATGCAGTGTCGGGATTTGTACCGGGCGCAATGTATTCAGAAACCACAGCATTTCTGATGAAAGGAATTGATTACGCGTTATGTCGTCTAACAATCAAAACAAAACCGATGACCAGCAGGGAACCGGTCCACGCCACGTGGCTATCATTATGGATGGCAACGGTCGCTGGGCTAAAAATCAGGGAAAATTGCGTATTTCCGGTCATAAAGCGGGCGTTAAATCGGTGCGTCGCGCCGTCAGTTTTGCTGTTAGCAATAATTTAGAGTCTTTGACGCTGTACGCGTTCAGTAGCGAAAACTGGAGCCGTCCAGCGCAAGAAGTGACGGCACTTATGGAGTTGTTCGTCTGGGCGCTCGACAGTGAAGTAAAGAGCCTGCACAAGCATAATGTTCGTTTACGCATCATCGGTGACATCAGTCGTTTCAGCGCCCGCATTCAGGAGCGTATTCGTCGTTCTGAAGCGCTGACCGAAAATAATGATGGTCTCACTCTTAACATTGCCGCTAACTATGGCGGGCGTTGGGATATTATCGAGAGCGTGAAAAAAGTGGCAGTACAGGTTCAGGAAGGACTGTTACGCCCTGACCAAATAACCGAAGAGAGCCTGACGCCTCATCTGTGTATGCAGGATCAGGCGCCAGTGGATTTAGTGATAAGGACCGGGGGAGAGCATCGGATTAGCAACTTCCTGCTGTGGCAAATCGCCTATGCTGAATTTTATTTTACCGATGTTCTTTGGCCTGATTTCGATGAACACGTTTTTAAAGGTGCACTGAATGCATTCTCTCTGCGGGAGCGTCGCTATGGTGGCGCTGCACCAGGCGGCGCCTGAGCAATCTGGGGGTAACCTTTGCTGAAGTCTCGTCTGATTACCGCGTTGATTTTAATACCGCTGGTAATTGCTGCACTGTTTTGGTTACCGCCTGTTGGCTTTGCGATTACAACCATCATCATCTGTATGCTTGCTGCCTGGGAATGGGGGCAACTTGCAGGTATGGTGTCCCGTCAACAACGTATCTGGCTGGCCGTGTTATGCGGTCTGCTGCTGGCGTTGATGCTGTTTACGCTTCCTCCTTATCAGCATGATGTTCATCTGCCGCAGATGGCGACTTCGCTTTGGGCGTCGCTGGTATGGTGGATTGTGGCGCTATTGCTTGTGCTTTCCTACCCGGCTTCCGCGGCCTTATGGCGCCACTCTCGTCCGTTGCGGCTGCTATTTGGCATTCTGACCATCATCCCTTTCTTCTGGGGCATGCTCGCGCTGCGCCAGTATCATTATGACAGCGATCACTTCGCAGGCGCATGGTGGCTGCTGTTTGTCATGTTTCTGGTATGGGGCGCGGACTCAGGCGCCTATATGTTCGGCAAGCTTTTTGGTAAGCATAAACTGGCGCCGAAAGTGTCACCGGGTAAAACCTGGGAGGGTTTCATTGGCGGCCTGTTCTCTTCAGCCATTATTGCTTTGCTGTTTGCCAGCCTGGCCCCTATCAGCGTCTCCGTCGGCACACTGGTGATTTGTGCGGTTATCGCCACGTTAGCCTCGGTGCTTGGCGACCTTACCGAGAGCATGTTCAAACGTGAAGCGGGTATCAAAGACAGTGGCAATTTGATTCCTGGTCACGGCGGTATTCTTGACCGCATTGATAGCCTGACCGCAGCCGTGCCGGTGTTTGCCTGTTTATTGTTACTGGTGTTCCGCACCCTCTGAGGACAGGCAAAGATGTTGAGCATACTCTGGAGTTTCTTCGCCTTTATCGTCGCACTTGGCGTATTAATCACTGTCCATGAATTTGGCCATTTTTGGGTAGCGCGTCGTTGCGGTGTCAAAGTGGAACGCTTTTCTGTCGGTTTCGGTAAAACGCTATGGCACCGTCAGGATTGCCACGGCACAGAATTCGTTATTGCGCTGATTCCACTTGGCGGTTACGTCAAAATGCTTGATGAGCGTGTTGAAAGCGTACCTGCTGAGCTGCGCCATCAGGCTTTTAACAACAAAGCTGTCTGGCAGCGCGCTTCGATTATTGCGGCAGGTCCCGTCGCTAACTTCATCTTCGCCATTTTCGCTTACTGGGTTGTGTTCATTCACGGCGTCCCTGGCGTGCGCCCGGTGATTGGTGAAATTTTGAGCGGATCGGTTGCTGCTGAAGCGCAAATTGCACCCGGCATGGAACTTAAGGCCGTTGACGGTATCGAAACGCCTGACTGGGATGCTGTACGCATGGCGCTGGTAGGGAAAATTGGCGATAACAGCACCACCTTAACGGTTGCGCGTTTTGGTGAACAGGCAACCCAGCAGAAGCAGCTTGATTTACGCAACTGGCAGTTTGAGCCAGACAAGCAGGATCCGGTCGTGGCGCTGGGCATTCGGCCGCGTGGTCCGCAAATTGAAACCACGCTGGCAGAAGTGCAGGCGAATTCACCCGCCAGTGAAGCCGGTTTGCAAGCTGGCGATAGGATCGTTAAAGTCGATGGTCAGCCATTATCGCAGTGGCAGGCTTTTGCCACGCAGGTAAGGGATAACCCCGGAAAAAGCATGGCGCTTGAGATCGTTCGTAACGGTGAAACGGTACAGTTAGCCATGACGCCAGAAGCGAAGCCGGGGGCAAAAACGGAAGGATTTGCGGGCGTTATTCCGCGCATTGTTCCGTTGCCGGAAGCGTTTAAGACGGTAAGGCAGTATGGTGCATTCTCGGCTATCGGTGAGGCCAGTGTAAAAACCTGGCAATTGATGAAGTTGACTGTTTCCATGCTGGGCAAGTTAATAACCGGTGATGTGAAGTTGAACAACCTGAGCGGGCCGATTTCGATTGCGCAGGGTGCGGGGTTGTCAGCAGAGTACGGGATGATTTACTACCTGATGTTCCTGGCGTTGATTAGCGTCAACCTTGGCATCATCAACCTGTTCCCACTGCCGGTTTTAGATGGTGGGCACTTGCTCTTTCTGGCGATCGAAAAGATCAAAGGTGGACCGGTGTCCGAACGAGTTCAGGACTTTAGTTATCGCATTGGCTCAATTCTGCTGGTGTTGTTAATGGGGCTTGCACTTTTCAATGATTTCTCACGTCTGTAATCGCTGGATAGCGGACCGACGAGGGATGTGTTAGGAAAACGCATAATAACGATGGCGATGAAAAAGTTGCTCATAGCGTCGCTGCTGTTTAGCAGCGCCACCGTTTACGGTGCAGACGATTTCGTAGTGAAGGATATTCATTTCGAAGGGCTGCAGCGAGTCGCCGTCGGCGCGGCTCTGCTGAGCATGCCGGTACGAGTAGGCGATACGGTGTCTGACGATGACGTCAGAAATACCATTCGCTCGCTGTTCGCTACTGGCAACTTTGAGGATGTTCAGGTCCTGCGAGACGGTAATACACTGATTGTCCAGGTCAAAGAACGTCCAACCATTGCCAGCATTACCTTCACCGGTAACAAAGCGGTGAAGGAAGATCAGCTCAAACAGAATCTTGAAGCATCGGGTGTGCGTGTTGGCGAAGCGCTGGACCGCACCATGCTCTCTTCTATTGAGAAGGGTCTTGAGGACTTCTATTACAGCGTCGGTAAATACACCGCCAGCGTGAAAGCGGTGGTGACGCCGCTGCCGCGTAACCGTGTTGACCTTAAGCTGGTGTTTACTGAAGGCGTTTCTGCAAAAATTCAGCAGATTAATATCGTTGGAAACAAAGCGTTCAGCTCTGATGAGCTTATCTCACGCTTCCAGTTACGCGATGAAGTGCCGTGGTGGAACCTGGTAGGCGATCGTAAATACCAGAAGCAGAAACTGGCAGGGGACCTTGAAACGCTGCGCAGTTTCTACCTTGATCGTGGTTATGCACGCTTTAATATCGATTCCACGCAAGTGAGCCTGACGCCGGACAAAAAAGGCATCTATATCACCGTAAACATCACGGAAGGCGATCAGTACAAGATTGCAGGCGTGGTTGTAAATGGCAGCATGGCGGGCCATTCGGCGGAAATCGAACATCTGACGAAAATCCCAGCGGGCGAGCTGTATAACGGCACTAAAGTCACGCAGATGGAAGATGATATTAAGAAGCTGCTGGGCCGTTATGGTTATGCCTATCCGCGTGTGGTGACACAGCCGGAGATTAATGACGCTGATAAGACAGTGAAACTGCATATTAATGTCGATGCAGGTAACCGCTACTACGTACGCAATGTCCGCTTTGAAGGCAACGACACGTCGAAAGATTCCGTACTGCGTCGTGAAATGCGTCAGATGGAAGGCGCCTGGCTGGGCAGCGATTTGGTCGAGCAGGGTAAAGAGCGCCTGAACCGCACCGGCTATTTTGAAACGGTTGATGTTGATACGCAGCGCGTGCCAGGTTCTCCTGACCAGGTGGACGTGGTTTACAAAGTTAAAGAGCGTAATACGGGAACCTTCAACTTCGGCGTCGGTTACGGCACTGAAAGTGGCGTCAGTTTCCAGGTCGGCGTGACGCAGGAAAACTGGCTAGGGACCGGTAATACCGTGGGCATCAGCGGTACTAAGAATGATTACCAGACTTATGCCGAGTTCTCGCTTACCGATCCTTATTTCACCGTTGACGGTGTGAGTTTGGGCGGTCGTCTGTTCTATAACGACTTTAAAGCTGACGATGCTGATTTGTCCGACTATACCAACAAAAGTTATGGTTTAGACGGCACGCTGGGCTTTCCTGTTAACGAGAACAACACGCTGCGCGTAGGCTTAGGCTATGTGCATAACGATCTGTCGAACATGCAGCCGCAGATTGCGATGTGGCGTTATCTTGACTCGGTTGGTAAGCCGCAGCAGTTGAATGACGAAGGCGATTTTTCCGCTGACGATTTCACCTTTAACTACGGTTGGACGTACAACACGCTGGACCGTGGCTTCTTCCCAACAGCCGGTAACCGCACTAACCTGAACGGTAAGATTACCATTCCGGGTTCAGATAACAGTTTCTATAAAGTAACGCTGGACAGCCAACAGTATATGCCGCTCAATCAGGATCGTACCTGGGTACTGTTGGGGCGCGGTCGTGTGGGTTACGGTGACGGTTTAGGCGGTAAAGAAATGCCGTTCTATGAGAACTTCTATGCGGGCGGCTCAAGCACCGTACGAGGGTTCCAGTCAAATACCATTGGTCCAAAGGCGGCGTATCTGAACGATCACTCTTCTACCTGCTCGCTTGCTGATGCAAATGGCATTTGTCGATCAGATGATGCTGTCGGCGGTAACGCGATGGCGGTAGCCAGCTTTGAGCTGATTACGCCAACGCCGTTCCTGAGCGAGAAGTATTCGAATTCCGTTCGTACTTCACTCTTTGTAGATGCCGGTACAGCATGGGATACCAAGTGGGAAAATACCGCTCAAACGCGTGCAGCAGGCATCCCCGATTACAGCGATCCGAGCAATGTCCGTGTATCAAGCGGTATTGCCTTGCAATGGATGTCACCGCTGGGTCCGTTGGTATTCTCTTACGCCCAGCCGATCAAGAAATACGAGGGAGATAAGGCAGAGCAGTTCCAGTTTAATATTGGTAAAACCTGGTAATGTTCTGAGCATGGAGGCATAAGCTGAAGTATTGCCGCCAGGCAGGGGAGTCACTGACCTCTCTGCCGGGGCAAACACTGTGTCGCTGACACAAACGTTGATGGTAAGGAGTTTATAGTGAAAAAGTTGTTGTGTGCCGCAGGTCTGGGTCTTGCTTTAGCGGTCTCCGCTGGTGTTCAGGCTGCTGACAAAATTGCAGTGGTAAACGTGTCCAGCATTTTCCAACAGTTACCGCAACGTGCGACTGTTGCCAAACAGCTGGAAAATGAGTTCAAAGGCCGTGCAAGCGAATTACAGAGTCAGGAACGCGATCTGCAAACCAAAATGCAGCGATTGCAGCGTGACGGTTCTACCATGAAGGCCAGCGAGCGCAGCCGCATGGAAAAAGACGTCATGTCACAGCGTGAAGCCTTCTCGACCAAAGCGCAGGCATTTGAGCAGGACAATCGCCGTCGTCAGACGGAAGAGCGTAATAAATTGCTGGGCCGTATTCAGGACGCAGTGAAGAAAGTGGCTGCTGATGATGGTTACGATGTAGTCATCGACGCTAATGCCGTGGCTTACGCGTCAAACGCGAAAGACATTACTGCAGACGTGCTGAAACAGGTTAAATAATCAATGTCATCTATTCGACTGGCTGATTTAGCCCAGCAGTTGGATGCAGAATTGCACGGAGATGGCGATACCGTCATCTCCGGCATTGCTTCTATGCAATCCGCCACAACTGGCCAAATTACTTTTCTTGCAAACAGCCGTTACCGCGAGCAACTCGCTCTGATTAAGGCTTCAGCCGTGGTGCTGACGGAAGCGGATCTGGAATGGTGCAAAACGGCAGCGTTGGTGGTGAAAAATCCCTACCTGACCTATGCACGTATGGCACAACTGCTTGATACCACGCCGCAACCCGCACACAATATTGCCTCCAGCGCCGTCATCGATCCCAGCGCCAAATTAGGTCACAACGTCTCTGTTGGTGCCAATGCGGTGATCGAATCAGACGTTGAGTTAGGTGATAACGTGGTGATAGGCGCGGGTTGTTTCGTGGGTAAAAAAACACGCATTGGTGACGGCACACGTTTATGGGCCAATGTTTCCATCTACCATGAGATTCAAATTGGTCAGGATTGTCTGATTCAATCGGGTACGGTGATTGGTTCCGATGGTTTCGGATATGCGAACGATCGTGGTAACTGGGTGAAAATCCCACAGTTAGGTGCAGTCATTATCGGCGATCGGGTTGAAATTGGTGCCTGTACCACTATCGATCGCGGTGCCCTGGATAACACTCTGATTGGCAATGGTGTTATCATAGACAACCAATGTCAGATCGCGCACAACGTGGTTATTGGTGACAATACCGCTGTTGCAGGCGGTGTGATTATGGCAGGGAGTTTGAAAATTGGACGTTATTGTATGATTGGCGGTGCCAGCGTCATTAACGGCCATATGGAAATTTGTGACAAGGTGACCGTGACCGGTATGGGCATGGTAATGCGTCCTATCACAGAGCCTGGTGTATACTCTTCAGGCATTCCGCTACAACCTAACAAAACCTGGCGTAAAACTGCAGCGCTGGTGATGAACATCGATGATATGAGCAAGCGCTTAAAAGCCATCGAGCGTAAAGTCGGCAAAGACGACTAAACGGCATCCCAAACCTGACCGGCTTTCATAATAAAAGTGTTAAGCAGGGAAGCGCCATGGAACCTATTTGCGGCCTGCGGAAGATCGAGTTGATCTGTGCAGGCCGTGTTATTGATGTCATCAGATTTTTAGGACAGGAAGAGTATTTTGACTACTGAAACTCATACTCTGAAAATTGAAGAGATTTTAGAGCTGCTGCCGCACCGCTATCCATTTTTGCTGGTTGACCGCGTGCTGGAATTTGAAGAGCATAAATACCTGCGTGCAGTGAAGAACGTTTCTGTAAATGAACCGTTTTTCCAGGGGCATTTCCCTGGTAAACCGATTTTTCCTGGCGTTCTGATCCTGGAAGCGATGGCGCAGGCAACCGGTATCCTGGCGTTTAAAAGTGTAGGTAAACTGGAGCCGGGCGAGCTGTATTATTTCGCCGGTATCGACGAGGCGCGTTTCAAACGTCCGGTCGTTCCGGGCGATCAAATGATCATGGAAGTGACTTTCGAGAAAACCCGCCGTGGTCTGACCCGCTTTAAAGGCGTGGCGACCGTTGATGGTAAAATCGTTTGTGAAGCAACTATGATGTGTGCCCGCAGCCGGGAGGCGTAATTCGTGATTGATCCAACCGCCAACATCCATCCCAGTTCTGTCATTGAAGAGGGGGCCATTATTGGTCCCAACGTCCACATCGGCCCGTTCTGTTTTATTGGGGCAAATGTGGAAATTGGTGAAGGAACGGTACTGAAATCGCATGTGGTAGTAAATGGCCATACGCGTATCGGTAAAGATAACCAGATCTATCAATTCGCCTCAATTGGTGAAGTGAATCAGGATCTGAAATACGCAGGCGAACCGACTCGCGTTGAGATTGGCGACCGCAACCGCATCCGCGAAAGCGTCACTATCCATCGCGGCACCATTCAGGGCGGCCATGTCACCACTGTTGGTAACGACAACCTGCTGATGATCAATGCGCATATCGCCCATGACTGCGTGGTAGGCAATCGCTGCATTTTTGCTAACAACGCAACGCTTGGCGGCCACGTTACCGTTGATGATTTTGCGATTATTGGCGGAATGACGGCGGTGCATCAATGGTGCATTATCGGAGCACATGTGATGGTGGGCGGTTGTTCAGGCGTGGCGCAAGATGTTCCTCCTTACGTCATCGCGCAGGGTAACCATGCGACGCCGTTTGGTATCAACATTGAAGGCCTGAAGCGTCGTGGTTTCAGTAAAGAGTCGCTGCATGCCATTCGTAACGCATACAAATTGCTTTATCGCAGTGGCAGAACGCTGGATGAAGTGAAGCCGGAGATCGAAGAAATTGCGAAGCAGCACAGCGAAGTGCAGCCGTTCTATGATTTCTTTGCCCGCTCAACCCGGGGATTAATTCGCTAATTCATGTCACCGCGTCCCTTAACGATTGCCATCATCGCCGGAGAAACCTCCGGCGATATTCTTGGTGCAGGCTTGATTCGTGCGCTTAAAGCGCGTCATCCCACCGCACGTTTTGTCGGCGTTGCCGGCCCGCTGATGCAAGCGGAAGGTTGCGAAGCCTGGTATGAAATGGAAGAGTTAGCGGTAATGGGGATCGTAGAAGTGCTGGGTCGCTTACCGCGCCTGTTAAAGATTCGCCGCGACCTCACCCAACGATTCATCGATCTCAAACCGGATGTGTTTGTTGGCATTGATGCGCCGGATTTCAATATCACTTTAGAAGGACGATTGAAGCGCGCGGGCATTCGCACCATTCACTATGTTAGCCCGTCGGTGTGGGCGTGGCGACAGAAGCGCGTGTTCAAAATTGGCCGCAACACCAATCTGGTATTGGCTTTTTTGCCGTTTGAGAAAGCCTTTTACGATCGCTTCGGCGTGCCTTGCCGCTTTATCGGCCATACCATGGCTGATGCGATGCCAATGCAGCCGGACAAGCTTGCAGCGCGTCGCCAACTGGGTATTACCGATAACGCGCTCTGTTTGGCGCTCTTGCCGGGCAGCCGTGGCGCAGAAGTCGAAATGCTCAGCGAAGATTTCCTTAAAACGGCGCAGCTATTGCGCATGCATTATCCGGCGCTAGAAATTGTCGTGCCGTTGGTTAATGCTAAACGCCGTGAGCAATTTGAGCAGATTAAAGCCCGCGTTGCGCCTGAATTGCCGATGCATTTGCTGGATGGCAAAGGGCGTGAAGCGATGATTGCGAGCGATGCCGCATTGCTGGCATCAGGGACTGCCGCGCTGGAATGTATGCTGGCAAAATGCCCCATGGTTGTTGGCTATCGTATGAAGCCTTTTACCTTCTGGCTGGCGAAACGACTGGTGAAAACGCCCTATGTGTCGTTGCCAAACTTGTTAGCCGGGCGCGAATTAGTTAAAGAACTCCTGCAGGATGAGTGTCAGCCAGCCGCGCTGGCGGCGGCTTTAGACCCGCTGCTGCACGCCGGCGTTGAACGAGACAGGCTGCTGCAGGAATTCTATGAGATGCACCAGCAGATTCGCTGGAATGCCGACGAACAAGCGGCAGACGCAGTACTGGAGATAGCCAATGTCTGATTTTATCTATCCTGTTGCTCATCTTATCGCTGGCGTAGACGAAGTTGGGCGCGGACCCTTAGTGGGCGCCGTTGTGACTGCAGCCGTGATCCTCGATCCGGCAAACCCCATTACTGGCTTAGCAGACTCAAAAAAATTATCAGAGAAACGCCGTCTGGCGTTGTATGACGAAATCAAAGCGAAAGCACTGGCATGGAACGTAGGCCGTGCCGAGCCAGAAGAGATTGACCAGATTAACATTCTGCACGCAACTATGTTGGCGATGCAGCGTGCGGTGGCGGGTTTAGCCATCACGCCCGACTGGGTTCTGGTTGATGGTAATCGTTGCCCGGCATTGCCAATGCCGTCGCAGGCTGTCGTAAAAGGTGATAGCCTGGTGGCTGAAATTAGCGCCGCTTCAATTATCGCCAAAGTCACGCGCGATCGCGAAATGAGCGAGTTAGATCTGCTGTTTCCGCAATATGGCTTTGCCCAACACAAAGGTTATCCCACCGCACTGCACAGGGAAAAGTTGACGCAGTACGGTGCGACACCACACCATCGCCGCAGCTTTGCGCCGGTGCGTAATGCGCTTATCGACGCCGATGTGCTGGCAAGCTGTCAGCCAACGACGCTTTAATGCCTGCCGCTTTTTTAACCGGAAATTGATATGGCTGAACCTCGTTTTATACATCTGCGTGTCCACAGCGACTATTCAATGGTTGATGGTCTGGCGAAAACCGGCCCGTTAGTCAAGCAAGCGGCTGCGCTTGGTATGCCAGCCATAGCGATTACCGATTACACCAATCTTTGCGGACTAGTAAAATTTTACGGCAGCGCGCACAGTGCCGGTATTAAGCCTGTCATCGGCGCAGATTTCAGCGTTGCCAGCGACCTGATGGGCGACGAGCTAACCCAGCTAACGGTTTTAGCTAGCAACAACGCAGGCTATCAAAACCTGACGTTACTCATTTCGCGTGCGTATCAGCGTGGCTACGGTATTGCCGGTCCGGTCATTGATCGCGACTGGTTGATCGAGCTACAGGAAGGCTTAATTCTGCTGTCTGGCGGACGGCGCGGGGATGTGGGTCGCAGTTTGCTGCGTGGCAACATGCAGTTGGTCGCGCAATGTCTCGGCTTTTATCAGCAGCACTTCGCCGATCGTTACTATCTTGAACTGACGCGCACCGGTCGCCCGGATGAAGAGAGGCACCTGCACGCGGCAGTGGAACTGGCGATCGCGGAAGGCGTGCCGGTGGTCGCAACCAATGAAGTGTGCTTTATCAATGCGGAAGATTTTGACGCGCATGAAATTCGCGTGGCAATTCATGATGGCTATACGCTGGATGATCCGAAACGTCCGCGTAATTACAGTCCTCAGCAATACATGCGCAGCGAAGAGGAGATGTGCGAGCTGTTTTCGGACATCCCGGAAGCGCTGGAAAACAGCGTAGAGATTGCTAAGCGTTGTAACGTCACGGTGCGGCTGGGCGAGTACTTCCTGCCACAATTTCCAACCGGCAACATGACCACCGAAGATTTCCTGGTGATGAAATCGCGTGAAGGGTTAGAGGAACGTCTCGAATTCCTGTTCCCTGATGAAGTGGTCCGCGTTGAAAAACGCCCGGCCTATGACGAACGTCTTGAAGTCGAGCTAAACGTTATCAACCAGATGGGCTTTCCCGGCTACTTCCTGATCGTGATGGAATTTATCCAGTGGTCGAAGGATAACGGCGTACCTGTTGGACCTGGACGCGGATCGGGTGCGGGTTCGCTGGTGGCGTATGCATTAAAAATCACCGATCTTGATCCGCTCGAATTTGACCTGCTGTTTGAACGTTTTCTGAATCCAGAACGTGTATCAATGCCGGACTTTGACGTCGATTTCTGTATGGAGAAACGCGATCAGGTCATTGAGCACGTTGCCGATATGTATGGGCGTGAAGCGGTATCGCAGATCATCACCTTTGGTACGATGGCGGCAAAAGCGGTTATCCGCGATGTGGGCCGCGTATTGGGGCATCCATACGGTTTCGTCGATCGTATCTCTAAATTGATCCCGCCCGATCCCGGCATGACGCTGGAGAAGGCTTTTGTCGCAGAGCCGCAACTGCCGGAAATTTATGAGGCTGACGAAGAGGTCAAAGCCCTTATCGATATGGCGCGTAAGCTGGAAGGCGTTACGCGAAATGCCGGTAAGCATGCGGGTGGGGTGGTGATTGCGCCGACCAAAATTACCGATTTCGCACCGCTTTATTGCGACGAGAATGGCCAGTTTCCGGTTACTCAGTTTGATAAAAATGACGTGGAATATGCCGGGCTGGTGAAGTTTGACTTCCTCGGTCTGCGCACGCTTACTATCATTAACTGGGCGCTGGAAATGATTAACGCCCGACGCGAAAAGCAGGGCGAACCGCCTGTCGATATTGCTGCGATTCCGCTTGAAGATAAAAAAAGTTTCGACATGCTGCAGCGCGCGGAAACCACTGCGGTTTTCCAGCTTGAATCGCGCGGTATGAAAGACCTGATTAAACGGCTAAAACCTGACTGTTTTGAAGACATGATCGCCCTGGTGGCGCTGTTCCGTCCAGGCCCGTTGCAATCAGGCATGGTAGATAACTTCATTGACCGTAAACACGGGCGGGAAGCTATTTCGTACCCGGATATTCAGTGGCAGCACGAAACCCTGAAGCCGGTACTGGAACCCACTTACGGCATCATCCTGTATCAGGAACAGGTTATGCAGATCGCACAGGTGCTTTCTGGCTATACCCTGGGCGGTGCGGATATGTTGCGCCGTGCGATGGGTAAAAAGAAACCAGAGGAAATGGCTAAGCAGCGATCAGTATTCAAAGACGGCGCTGAAAGCATGGGCGTCGATGGCGAACTGTCGATGAAAATCTTCGACCTGGTGGAAAAATTTGCGGGTTACGGTTTTAACAAATCGCACTCGGCCGCTTACGCGTTGGTGTCATATCAAACGCTGTGGCTGAAAGCGCATTATCCAGCCGAATTCATGGCGGCGGTGATGACTGCCGATATGGATAACACCGAGAAAGTCGTGGGGCTGGTCGATGAGTGCTGGCGCATGGGCCTGAAAGTATTGCCACCGGACATTAATTCCGGGTTTTATCAGTTCCACGTCAATTCCGAAGGTGAGATTGTTTACGGTATCGGCGCGATCAAAGGTGTTGGCGAAGGCCCGATCGAAGCGATCCTTGAGGCGCGTAATGAAGACGGCTATTTCCGTGAGCTTTTCGACCTCTGCGCACGTACCGATACGAAAAAAATAAACCGTCGTGTGATGGAAAAGCTGATCATGTCCGGCGCGTTCGATCGCCTTGGGCCGCACCGCGCTGCGCTGATGAGTTCGCTCAGTGATGCGTTGAAAGCGGCCGACCAACATGCAAAAGCCGAAGCTACGGGTCAGGCAGATATGTTTGGGGTGTTGGCGGAAGAGCCAGAGCAGATAGAGAAATCTTATGCCAGCGTCACGCCGTGGCCTGAGCAGGTTCAGTTGGATGGTGAACGCGAGACGCTGGGGTTATACCTTACCGGCCATCCCATCAACCAGTATCTGAAAGAAATTGAGCGTTACGTTGGTGGTGTGCGCCTGAAAGATATGCACCCGACCGAACGTGGTAAAATCACCGTTGCAGCCGGCCTGGTTATTGCGGCGCGCGTGATGGTAACCAAGCGCGGCAACCGAATTGGTATTTGTACGCTGGACGATCGTTCTGGTCGCCTGGAAGTCATGTTATTTACCGATGCGTTAGATAAATACCAGCAGTTGCTGGAGAAGGACCGTATCCTGATCGTCAGCGGACAGGTCAGCTTTGATGACTTTAGCGGTGGCCTTAAAATGACCGCTCGCGAAGTCATGGACATTGACGAAGCGCGCGAAAAATACGCGCGTGGACTTGCTATCTCGCTGACGGACAGGCAAATTGATGACCAGCTATTAAACCGACTCCGCCAGTCTCTGGAGCCTTATCGCTCAGGGACGATCCCGGTGCATCTCTATTACCAGAGTGCCGAAGCACGCGCGAAGCTGCGCTTTGGTGCAGCGTGGCGTATTTCGCCCAGCGATCGTTTACTTAACGATCTGCGGTCGTTGATTGGATCGGAGCAGGTGGAACTGGAGTTTGACTAAAACAGGAACATTATGAGTCTTAATTACCTGGATTTTGAACAGCCAATCGCAGAACTGGAAGCGAAGATTGATTCGCTTACTTCGATTGGCCGTCAGGATGATAAACACGTAAATCTGGATGAAGAAGTGCAGCGTCTGCGCGAAAAAAGCGTAGAACTGACCCGTAAAATCTTCGCCGACTTAGGCGCATGGCAGATCGCTCAGCTGGCGCGCCATCCTTTGCGCCCTTATACCTTTGACTACGTGCGAAACGCGTTTGACGATTTCGATGAGCTGGCAGGGGACCGCGCTTATGCCGACGACAAAGCGATCGTTGGCGGCATTGCACGTCTGGATGGACGCCCGGTGATGATCATTGGCCACCAGAAAGGCCGGGAAACCAGAGAAAAAATTCGCCGCAATTTTGGTATGCCAGCGCCTGAAGGCTACCGTAAAGCGCTGCGTCTGATGGAAATGGCCGAGCGATTCAAAATGCCGATCATCACCTTTATCGATACGCCTGGTGCTTACCCAGGCGTCGGTGCGGAAGAGCGAGGTCAATCTGAAGCGATTGCGCGCAATCTGCGTGAAATGTCGGGCCTGAAAGTACCTGTAATTTGTACCGTCATTGGTGAAGGCGGTTCAGGTGGCGCGTTAGCGATTGGCGTAGGTGACAAAGTGAACATGCTGCAATACAGCACTTATTCAGTGATTTCGCCGGAAGGTTGTGCATCTATTTTGTGGAAAAGCGCAGATAAAGCCCCGCTGGCGGCCGAAGCGATGGGCATCACCGCCGATCGTCTGAAAGAGCTGAAACTGATTGACTCTGTGATCCCGGAACCTTTGGGGGGCGCGCATCGTCGTCCGGTAGATATGGCCATTTCACTGAAACAACAGTTGCTGGCAGACCTGGCTGAACTTGACGGCCTGACCACTGAAGAGCTGCTGGATCGTCGCTATCAGCGCCTGATGAGCTACGGCTACGCCTGATAGTAACAGGTAAAAGCGAAAGCGGACTTCGGTCCGCTTTTTTTATGCCTGCATTCTGACTGCAGCGTGTAGCAACAATTCGCTATGCTTACCCCATGCCACAACAACCGAGGAGGTGCGCATTGAATATTTTGGCGATTATGGGCGGGCATGGTGTGTTCTACAAAGACGAGCCCTTGCGCGAACTGGACGCGGCGTTAAGCCAGCAAGGCTTCCAGCTCATTTATCCGAAAAATGTCGTCGATTTGCTCAAGCTCATCGAACACAATCCACGCATTAGCGGCGTCATTTTTGACTGGGACGCACATAACAGCCTGGCATTGTGTGGTGAAATCAATCAGCTTAACGAGTACCTGCCCCTCTATGCCTTCATCAACACCCATTCGCAAATGGACGTCAGCATTAATGAAATGCGTATGCCGCTGCATTTTTTTGAATATGCGCTCAACGCGGCCGATGATATTGCACTGCATATTCGCCAGTATACTGACGACTATTTAGATCACATCACGCCGCCGCTAACCAAAGCGCTGTTTACGTACGCGAAAGAGGGGAAATATACTTTCTGTACGCCAGGTCATATGGCAGGTACTGCGTTTCAGAAAAGTCCCGTCGGTTGTCTGTTTTACGATTTTTTTGGCGCGAATACGCTGAAATCAGACATTTCGATTTCGGTCACCGAGCTGGGTTCGTTACTGGATCACACGGGTCCGCATCTGGAAGCAGAAGAGTATGTGGCGCGCACTTTTGGCGCTGAACAGAGCTACCTGGTGACCAACGGTACCTCCACTTCAAACAAAATTGTCGGGATGTACGCCGCGTCTGCGGGCAGTACAGTGTTGATCGATCGCAATTGTCATAAATCTTTGACGCATCTGTTGATGATGAGCGATCTCATACCGATTTGGCTGAAGCCTACGCGTAATGCGCTGGGCATTCTTGGCGGTATCCCTAAGCGCGAATTTACCCGCCCGAGTATTGAACAGAAGGTTGCGGCTACGCCACGTGCCAGCTGGCCGATACATGCAGTGATCACTAATTCCACTTATGATGGCTTGTTGTATAACACGCAATACATCAAACAAACGCTTGATGTGCCATCGATTCATTTTGATTCGGCATGGGTGCCCTATACCAATTTTCATCCGATTTACGACGGCAAAAGTGGTATGAGCGGCGAGCGTATTCCGGGCAAAGTGGTTTATGAAACGCAGTCCACCCACAAGCTGCTGGCGGCGTTTTCTCAGGCATCGATGATTCATATCAAGGGTGACTATGATGAGCAGACGTTTAACGAAGCCTACATGATGCATACCACCACCTCGCCCAACTGCGCCATTGTTTCCTCGATCGAAACGGCGGCAGCGATGCTACGTGGTAATCCAGGCAAACGTCTGATTAATCGCTCGGTCGAACGCGCGCTACATTTCCGCCGTGAGATTCAGCGCTTACGCGAAGAATCTGACAGCTGGTTCTTTGACATCTGGCAGCCAGAACATGTCGATGAAGCACAGTGTTGGCCAATCCAGCCGGGTGAAGAGAACTGGCACGGCTTTACGCAGGCTGACCGTGACCATATGTATCTCGATCCCATTAAAGTTACTATCCTGACGCCGGGCATGAGCGAACTGGGTGTGATGGCGGAAGAGGGAATTCCTGCCGCGCTGGTGGCGAAATTTCTGGATGAACGCGGCATTGTGGTGGAGAAAACCGGCCCGTACAATTTGCTGTTTCTGTTCAGTATCGGCATTGATAAAACCAAGGCGATGAGTGTGCTGCGCGGTTTGACTGAATTTAAACGCGCCTATGACCTCAATTTGCGGGTAAAAAATATGCTACCGGATCTTTACGCTGAAGATCCCGACTTTTACCGCAATATGCGCATACAGACGCTGGCTCAGGGAATCCATCAGATGATTCGTCATCACGATCTGCCGCGCCTGATGCTGAAAGCTTTCGACGTTTTGCCAGGGATGAAAATGACGCCGCATCAGGCATTTCAGCAGCAGGTAAAAGGGAATATCGAAACCGTGGACATTAGCCAGCTGGTCGGGCGCGTTTCCGCCAATATGATTTTGCCTTATCCGCCGGGCGTGCCGCTGGTAATGCCAGGAGAAATGATCACGGAACAAAGTCGTGCGGTGCTCGATTTCCTGTTAATGCTGTGCAGTATTGGTCGTCATTATCCCGGCTTCGAAACCGATATTCATGGTGCGACCTTGACGGAAGAAGGTGAGTACCATGTACGGGTGCTGAAAAGCGAATAATTTCAGCAAATTATGCGTTGTCAGCGCGCTACCACACCCGTAAAGTAACGGATTAACCGGGCTTAAGGAGACGATATGTTGCAGTTAATCCAGATCCATCACATTGCAATCATTGCGTCCGATTATCAGCGCAGTAAAGCTTTCTACTGCGATGTGCTCGGATTCAGCTTGTTAGGTGAATATTATCGGGAAGCGCGCGATTCGTGGAAAGGCGATCTGGGGTTAAATGGACAATACACTATTGAACTGTTTTCTTTCCCGACGCCCCCGGCGCGTGTCAGCCGTCCTGAAGCCTGCGGCTTACGTCATCTGGCCTTTAGCGTGGCGGATGTTGCGGCTGCTGTGCAGGCGCTGGCTGAAAAAGGGGTGATTTGTGAACCGATTCGCATTGATGAGCTGACCGGTAAGCAATGCACTTTCTTTGCCGATCCAGATGGTTTGCCGCTGGAGCTGTATCAGGCGTAAAATGGCGCACTTCAATGGGCCGCAACCGGCGGCCCGAATCTGTGGATTGCGTCATGTCTTTGCCTCATCTTGATAAACTGCTGCACACCGAAGCCGCGTTGGTGGTGGCGTTCAGTGGCGGCCTTGATTCAACCGTACTGCTGCATCAGTTATGGGTATGGCAGCAGCGTTATCCCCAGTCACGCCTGCGTGCCTTACACGTCCATCATGGGTTAAGCCCAAATGCCGACAGCTGGGCAGCGCACTGCGTGACGATATGCGAACAGTGGCAATTGCGTTGTGATGTGTTGCATGTCAGCGTGGACAGTCGTAAGCAGGGCGTTGAAGCCGCAGCGCGCCAGGCGCGTTATCAGGCGTTAAGCGCCGCGTTACAGCCTGGCGAAACGTTGTTAACCGCGCAGCACCTTGACGATCAATGCGAAACGTTTTTGCTGGCGCTAAAACGCGGCAGTGGTCCCGCAGGCTTAGCGGCAATGCCTGCTGAAATGTGGCTGGGCACGCATCGCTTGCTGCGTCCGCTGCTGGCTATTTCCCGTCAGGCGCTGGAAAGCTATGCACAGACGCATCAACTTGTCTGGATCGAAGATGAAAGCAATCAGAATCTACGCTATGACCGTAATTTCCTGCGCCAGCATTT
This sequence comes from Mixta mediterraneensis, assembly GCF_030283135.1. Lineage (NCBI taxonomy): Bacteria > Pseudomonadati > Pseudomonadota > Gammaproteobacteria > Enterobacterales > Erwiniaceae > Mixta > Mixta mediterraneensis. The sequence continues at coordinate 88,725 of NZ_JASUAZ010000013.1, forward strand.
ATTGCCAGAGTTGCTAACGCGCTGGCCACATTTTGCCGAGGCCACCGCTCGCAGCGCGACCTTATGTGGAGAACAGGAACAGTTGCTGGATGAGCTATTGGCTGAGCAGTTACAAACGCTGGTGCAACCCGATGGCAGCCTGCACTTCACTGCTCTGCTTGCCTTAAGCGATGCTCGCGTCAATGCGTTGCTGCGTCGCTGGATTGCCGGGCAGGGGGGAATGATGCCTTCACGTGACGCGTTAAGTCGTATCCGTCAGGAAATCATGTTAAGCCGGGAAGACGCGCAGCCGCGCCTGCAACTGGGGCGCTTTGAAGTGCGCCGTTTTCGTCAGCGACTTTACTGGCTACCGAAGCAAAATTCGTTACGTGATTGCGCACTAAACTGGCCCGATTTCAGTCAGCCGCTGAGGCTGCCACAAGATTTAGGCACGCTGCAAGCCAGCCCATCCCCCGATGCGTTACGGCAGCCGCAAGCAGACGAACAGGTCAGTGTGCGCTTTCAGGCGCAAGGCTACATCCATCTGGTTGGACGCGCGGGCGGTCGCGAAATGAAAAAAATTTGGCAAGAGCTGCACATTCCGCCATGGCAGCGCGAACGTATCCCGTTAATTTTTTATAATCAGACGCTTGTTTGCGCACCCGGTCTGTTTATTACCCGAAACGGTGCGGCTACAGATATGCCCGGCTGGCAGGTGATCTGGCACAAAAACGAAAAAGCTGGAGAGCAATAATGAAAAACTGGATCGTCGCCTTATTAATGACGACGGCGCTACCGGCTTTGGCCGAAGGCGATGTCAACGCTGGCGCGCAAAAGGCGGCAAGTTGTGTAGCGTGCCATGGCGCAGAAGGAAAAGCGGCGGTGCCGCTGTACCCGAACCTTGCCGGTCAAAATGCGGCTTATCTTAATCATGCTTTACAGGCGTACAAAAAGGGCGAACGCAGCGGTGGACAAGCGGAAGTCATGAAGGCATTTGTGGCGGGATTAAGTGAAACGGATATGGCGGATATTGCCGCGTATTATAATTCGTTGAAACCATAACGAAGGAGGCGGGAAATATCCCGCCTCTGCGGATTGCGTTACTCTTCACTAACGACAACCGTGCCCAGTTCTGGGTGGCTGAACCTGGCGATATGATCGAGACGTAACTCACGCGTCTCACCTGAAAGATCAATTTCCAGGTACTCTACATTTTTACGCGACACCATATCTTTGGCTTTTGCCTTGAGCTGTTCGCCATCTTTCAGTTCCAGCGACAGCATCCAGCTCTTTTGGCAGGCGAGTTCCAGATTATCGTAGTCATCGCAATTGATGGGTTTATAAGCTTCGTTCATCAACATAGTCGCTCACCAATAAGTTTGCAGCGGCATAAGCCGCTTGTTCCCTGACAGAAGAGTTTAGCGCAGGATTCGCGGCAATATCATCAAGCGCCTTTAATACACAGCCAATTGCATCGGGAATATATCCTAAATCCCCGCTGCCTATCCCGGCATATTTTTGGCGAATTAATTCACAATATTTTTGCACAAGCCCCTCCTCAGCAGAGCGTAAATACTCTGGTTGATGAGCGACTATAACACAGGCATTTCCAGGAAATCAGCCGGGCTAAAGCAGGATCGGCCCGCCATTCACTGCTAAAGTGACAGATTCCGCTGCTTAGCACGGGATAAATACCCGCACAAAAGGTTAACTCAATGAATAAGTTAAAACATTTAAACGGCCAGTTTTCTCTGCGAGGTGACAGATGATTATGCTGTCACGTAATGTTGAACTTCCCGATAGCGAAATAGAGCTAACGGCAATTCGTGCACAAGGTGCAGGGGGGCAACATGTTAATAAGGCCAGCACGGCAATCCATCTTCGTTTCAATATTGTGGCCTCGTCCTTACCGCCATTTTATAAAGAACGGCTGCTGGCGGCTAATCATCACTTGATTACTGCTGAAGGCGTTATTGTGATTAAAGCGCAGGAATATCGCAGCCAGGAGATGAATCGTGAAGCGGCATTACAGCGGTTAGTTAATTTGATTGGTGAACTCACCACGGTCGAGAAAGCGCGACGTGCGACGCGGCCTACGCGTGCGTCTAAAGTCCGGCGTCTGGAAAGCAAAACGCGGCGCGGAAATACCAAAGCGTTGCGGGGAAAAGTGCAATAAAAAACTGCGCCTTAATCCGTTGGTCTTCAACTTTTGGGGTGCAGTTCAGATTGAGCGTGTTACTTATTCAGTGCTTTCAGCAGGAAATCGACGATGTCGTTCTGCTTAATCATCTGCTTTTCGCTGTCGCGGCGTGCTTTGTACTCAATCTCTTGATTGTCGAGATTGCGGTCGCCGATAACAATGGTATGCGGTACGCCAATCAGCTCCATATCGGCAAACATCACACCCGGACGCTCTTTCCGGTCGTCAAGGATCACATCGACGCCCTGGGCGCGTAGTGTGTTATACAGCGCCTCTGCCACTTCCTTCACGCGGAATGATTTCTGCATGTTCATGGGCAAAATTGCCACTTCGAACGGGGCCAGGGCAGCAGGCCAGATGATGCCACGTTCGTCATGGTTCTGCTCAATCGCGGCTGCGACCACGCGCGTAACGCCGATGCCGTAGCAGCCCATCGACAATACCTGATTGCGTCCATCTTCGCCCTGAACGGCAGCTTTCATCGCTTCAGAGTATTTGGTGCCCAGCTGGAAAATATGGCCTGCTTCGATGCCGCGCTTGATCTGCAACGTGCCTTTGCCGTCTGGGCTCAAATCGCCTTCAACAACGTTGCGAATGTCCGCAACGATGGGTAAGGGCAGATCGCGCTCCCAGTTAATGCCGGTGTAATGTTTGCCATCAACATTGGCACCCGCACAGAAATCGCTCATTTTTACAACGGCGCGATCAGCAATGATCGGCATGGTCAGCCCAACCGGGCCGAGCGAACCTGGGCCGGCTCCCATAGCCGCACGGATTTCATCCTCAGTGGCGAATGTCAGAGGTGAAGCGACGAGTTCAGATTTTTCGGCTTTGATTTCGTTTAGCACGTGATCGCCACGCACCAGCAGCGCAATTAGCGTATGGCCACTTTCTTCACGGCCTTTAACCAGCAGCGTTTTTACGGTCTTTTCAATGGGTAACTGAAACTGTTCAACCAGCGCCGCAATAGTTTTAGCGTTGGGCGTGTCGATCAGGCTTAGTTCCTGCGTCGGCTGCGCGCGTTCGCCTGCTGGCGCGACGGCCTCTGCCAGCTCAATATTCGCAGCGTAATCGGATTCGGTGGAGAAGATAACATCGTCTTCGCCGCTCTGCGCCAGTACCTGGAATTCATGCGATGCGCTACCGCCGATCGAGCCGGTATCAGCCTGCACCGCACGGAAATCGAGTCCCATGCGGCTGAAAATCTGACTGTACGCGCGGTACATCGCATCGTAGGTCTCCTGCAACGATTCCTGAGAAACGTGGAAGGAGTAAGCATCTTTCATGATGAATTCGCGTGAACGCATTACCCCAAAACGTGGGCGCACTTCGTCGCGAAATTTAGTCTGAATCTGAAACAGGTTGAGTGGCAGCTGCTTGTACGAGCTGAGCTCGTTACGAATTAAGTCTGTCACCACCTCCTCATGCGTTGGACCCAGCACGAACGGGCGTTCATGACGATCGGCAATACGCAGCAGTTCCGGGCCATACTGCTCCCAGCGACCGCTCTCCTGCCACAAATCGGCAGGCTGGACGACCGGCATGGAAATCTCAATTGCGCCCGCGTTGTTCATCTCTTCGCGCACGATTTTTTCGACTTTTTTCAGTACGCGCACCCCGGTCGGTAACCAGGTGTACAGGCCAGAAGCCAGTTTACGGATCATCCCGGCGCGCAGCATCAGCTGGTGGCTGATCACTTCGGCGTCAGAAGGCGTTTCTTTCTGAGTAGAGAGCAGATATTGAGTAGTACGCATTGATTATGATTCCAGTTGATCGGAAAACCACAGACAGAATTTTACTGGCGGCTAGTGTACCAGCGAGATCACTGGCTCAAAAGCGGGTTTTAACGCAGGTCGATAGCAACCACTTCTGTGCCAGCTTCATCGATGCGCCAGCGCACATTGAAATCCAGCAGCCAGGCAGCGTATTCCCGATCCAGCGCCTCATCTTTGCGATAGGCTGGTCGCGGATCTTGTGCCAACACTTCGCGAATAAATCGCTCAAGGTGGGGATAACGAACCTGTTGCTGAAGTTGCTGTTGCGCCAGCGGTGAAAAGCGCACGGGCATATTCGCTTTTGGCGCTGACTGCGCAAAACCCGCATGCGCCTCGGGTAAGGCTTCAGCAAAAGGCAGATACGGTTTTATATCAACTATCGGTGTGCCATCGACTAAATCAAGGCTACCAAGTTCCAGGATAACCGATTGTTTTTTGGAGGTAATTCTCTTTAATTCAACCAGTGACATACCAATCGGATTCGGACGAAAGGGGGAACGTGTGGCGAACACGCCCATGCGCGTATTGCCGCCGAGACGCGGCGGCCGCACCGTAGGCCGCCATCTGCCTTCCATCGTTTGATGAAAAACAAACAGCAGCCAAAGATGACTGAACTCTTCCAGGCCGCGTACTGCTTCAGGCTGATTATAGGGTGGCAACAGATGTAGCTCACCGCCCCCATCCTGTACCAGCCCCGGCTGGCGCGGCACGGCAAACTTCTCTTTCCACGGTGAACGGATTACACCAATTTGCGCAAAGGCGAATTCGCTCATTGATTGCTGACTTTCAACGCAGAGCCCTGGCAAACTGCCTGACGATAACAGCCTGGCGTGCTGCTGACGATTTCACACTTATGTAGCAAAACGGCATTGGCTTTCATCTGCGATGTTTTTATTTGCAGACGCTTGCGTGCAGTCGCGATATTCGGTGGTGAATCCTGTGTGCTGGTCTGGCAATCTTCGCCTGATACTTCACCCAGATCGCGGAACGGTTTGCTGACCAAATCGGTAGCGTCGGTATACACTTTGACCGGCGCTGGTCGCGGAGTGGCTTTATGTGTCGGCTCGCTGGATTGCTGCGAACGAGAAGGTGCACTGCTTATAGGATGATATTCCCGAACACACCCAGTCAGCATCAATGCCAACAAGCAGAGCGGTAAAAAACGCATAGCAACATCCTCATGTTGTAAAAAGTGGCGTTATTGAAACAAGGACCAGAATAAATAACAAGTCGGGCGCGGGCGCGAAGCAAAAGAAAGGGCGGCATAGCGCCGCCCTGAAAGAATAGACGAGGCGGAATTACCAGCCTTTTACTGCGCCACCACTGAAAATTTTGTTAGCGGCGTCATTTACTTCGTCAGACTGGTAAGCCTGAACAAATTTCTTCACGTTTTCTGTATCTTTGTTGTCTTCACGTGCCACGATAAGGTTTACGTAAGGAGAGTTTTTATCTTCTACAAAGATACCGTCTTTCGCAGGCGACAGGCCAATCTGGCTGGCGTAAGTGGTGTTGATCACCGCCAGCGCAATCTGTGCATCGTCCAGTGAACGTGGTAGCTGTGGCGCTTCCAGCTCAACAATTTTCAGATGTTTTGGGTTTTCAGTAATATCCAGCGAAGTCGGCAGCAAGCCAACATCTTCTTTTAATTTGATCAGGCCCACCTGCTGCAGCAGCAGTAAGGAGCGACCCAGATTGGTTGGATCATTAGGAATCGCGATCTGTGCGCCAACCTGCAGCTCATCCAGTGATTTGATTTTTTTCGAGTAGCCTGCGATAGGGTAAACGAAGGTATTACCAACCGGCACCAGTTTGTAGCCGCGATCTTTAATCTGCTGATCCAGATAAGGCTTATGCTGGAATGCGTTGGCATCAATGTCACCTTTGCTCAGCGCTTCGTTAGGAAGCACATAATCATTAAATGTGACCAGCTCAACCTCAAGGCCGTATTTCTCCTTGGCAACTTTCTGCGCCACTTCCGCAACCTGCTGCTCAGCGCCGACAATCACACCGACTTTAATATGGTTTGGATCTTTTTCTTTCTGATCGCATCCAGCCAGCGCAATCGCGCCAATCAATGCACCCACAGCGGCAATGTTTTTAAACTTGAAAGACATATCCCTTCCTCAATATTGATATTGCTTATTTATGGGACACAGCACGCACGATGCGGTCGCCACAGAACTGAATTAAATACACCAGAACCACCAGTAACACTAATACCGTATTCATCACGGTAGCGTTGTATCCGATATAACCGTACTGATAACCAATCTGCCCCAATCCGCCTGCGCCAACTGCGCCGCCCATGGCGGAATAGCCGACCAGCGTAATCAGTGTAATTGTAGCGGCGTTCACCAAACCTGGCAGTGCTTCAGGCAGCAACACTTTGCGCACGATCTGCACTGGCGTTGCGCCCATTGCACGTGACGCTTCGATCAACCCGGTTGGCAATTCCAGTAAGGCGTTTTCAACCATGCGGGCAATAAAAGGCGCGGCACCTACGGTTAATGGCACGATGGCAGCTTGTAAACCAATGGAAGTGCCGACAATTACGCGGGTGAAAGGAATCATCCACACCAGCAAAATAATGAAGGGGATAGAGCGAAAGATATTCACTACCGCTGAAAGTACGCGATATAAGCCACGGTTTTCAAGAATTTGACCCGGACGCGTGACATAGAGTAATACGCCAACCGGCAAGCCGATAACAAAACCAAAAAAGCCGGAGACAAAGGTCATCATTAGCGTTTCCCATACGCCACGCGCCAGCAACCATAACATCGCGTCAGACATAACCTAATACCTCTACTTTTACATGGTTCTCTTGCAGCCAGGCGATAGCTGCTTTGGTGTCGCTTCCTGTACCGTGCATTTCAGCCAGCATAATGCCGAACTTAACGCCACCGGCGTAATCCATCTGCGCACTAATAATGTTGTTATTCACGTTGAAACGGCGTGCTGCTTCTGACAAAAGCGGTGCATCGACTGATTTACCCGTAAATTCCAGACGTAACAGTGGCACGCTGTCGGCTTTTGCGTCTGACGACATGCGTTGCTGGTAATCGTCGGGAATGTCCAGATGCAGCGTGGACTGAATAAACTGCTGTGCTAATGGCGTTTTCGGATGTGAAAACACTTCACTCACACTGTCTTTTTCGATCAGCTCGCCATTACTGATGACGGCGACCTGATCGCAAATGCGTTTTACGACATCCATTTCATGCGTAATCAGCAAGATTGTCAGGCCGAGACGACGATTAATATCTTTCAACAGTTCAAGAATAGAGCGGGTTGTGGCGGGATCGAGCGCACTGGTGGCTTCGTCACACAGCAGGACCTTGGGGCTGCTGGCTAGCGCACGAGCAATGGCAACACGCTGCTTTTGCCCGCCCGAAAGGTTGGCCGGCCAGGCGTCGTGTTTGTCAGACAATCCGACTAATTCCAGCAATTCACTCACGCGCTTTTTAATTTGCTCACGTGACAAATTGCCTAGCTCAAGGGGAAGCGACACATTGCCAGCGACAGTGCGTGAGTTCAACAGATTAAAATGCTGGAAGATCATGCCAATCTGGCGACGTGCCTGCGTGAGTTGACGTTCGTTCAACGCTGTTAAATCAGCACCGTCAACCAGTACGCGGCCCGAAGTCGGGCGCTCCAGCAGATTTACGCAACGAATCAAGGTACTTTTACCGGCACCGGAAGCACCGATAACGCCATATACCTGACCCGCGGGCACATGTAAGCTGACGTCAGATAACGCCTGAATAGCGCGTGTGCCTTGCTGGAACACTTTGGTAATATTTTCGAGTTTTATCATTACGTTATTTATTATCGTATTACGTTGTCCGTGGTGTGGGATGCTTTATATAGCCTGGCCATAAGAAAGCTCGATGGATGTTAAGGCATCCAGACGTCTAAATCAATCAAAGTCATTCAAACTGGCGTTCTCCCTTTTATTGCAATCATGCGATACTGAACGGCAATTTTTATAGCAGGAGTTTCTACGTGGCGAATAAAGTTCCAGCCATTTTTCTTGATCGCGATGGCACCTTAAATGTTGATCACGGCTACGTCCATGAAATCGACAGTTTCCAGTTTATTGATGGCGCTATCGAGGCGCTGCAAGAACTGAAAAAGATGGGCTTTGCCCTTGTGGTCGTGACAAATCAGTCCGGCATTGCACGCGGCATCTTTACTGAAGATCAGTTTATGCAACTCACCGAATGGATGGACTGGTCGCTTGCAGATCGGGATGTGGATCTGGATGGTATCTATTTCTGTCCGCATCATCCAGAAGGTACAGTTGAAGCATATCGTCAGCAGTGCGATTGCCGTAAGCCACAGCCGGGCATGCTGTTATCGGCACAAGCAGAACTGAATATCGATATGCATTCTTCTTATATGGTGGGTGACAAAATCGAAGATATGATGGCAGCGCAGGCGGCTGGTGTGGGCACGAAAATACTGGTTCGCACAGGTAAACCCGTTACCGCAGAAGGCGAAGCCGCAGCAGATTGGGTAATTAATAGCCTTTCTGACCTTCCGGCACGCATTAAAAAGGGATAAAACGCGGCTTTTGTGCAAAAATCAGGCGGATAACAAAAAAGTTTGATTTTACACTTGCGCTCGCCGAAACGTTCCCTATAATGCGCCTCCACTGACACGGCACACCGGCTTACGGTATGACGTGCTGGCAGGTTCGGGAGACTGAGCCGCCGGAGAAAAACTTCTCAGAAAGAGGTTGACTCTGCAGGAGGAAGGCGTA
>NZ_JASUAZ010000014.1:0-96181 GCF_030283135.1 Mixta mediterraneensis
CGGTACAGTATACCGGCCATGACCACCCCGGTGACGCGGGATGGGCGAAATACCTGAAGTCAGCCTGCGGGCGGACGGCAGTACAAAGAAAAACCTTTGCTCAGGCAAAGGTTTTTTTTTGCTTTGTCGCTAAGAAAAAAATTAAGGCAGCTAACTCAATAACTGACTTAATTGGCGGTCAGGCAGCAATATTAAAATCGCCTTTCCTTACGTTAGCGCACCATCACTGGAAACTTCAAAAGCTGTCTGATATGCGCCTGTTGATCGCTATTCTGCAACCATACTGCATAAAGCGGACGGACAGCGACTGGCGTGTCAGGAATAATCATTAAATCACTATAAAGGCCATGCCAGTAATCAGGCAAAAAAGCGCAGGCGCTAGTGGTATATAATAATTCCCGCGTCACATGTGCAGACGTAGTTGTTAAAACCGGTACGTCATCTCCTCCCGAAAGATAACTTTCATGCTGATGAAAATCAGCTCCCCATTCCAGTTTAATGTAATCGTATTTCTCACGTTTCTCAGTTTTGCGCGCACGGAATAATGCTAAAGAAATATGGCCGATTTGCTGGCTGGTTAGTTCATCCATTTTGGGTGCCTCAGTCGTCAACAACAGATCAAGTTGACGTTCATGCAATTGCTTAACCAGCAGATGTCGTTGCGCCACACGGGCTTCCAGATGAAGGCTTTCCCGATTCTCATATAGCGTCCGTAGCCACGGCGTCAGATAGGCTTCCCAAAGCGAGGCACTGGCACCAATTGAGAGCTCATGATGCTGCTGAGTATGCGAGACTTCCTTCTTGGCCATTGACCATGTACTCATCAAACTTTCAGCATATGGCAATAAACGTTCACCGGCTGAGGTCAATCGTATGTTATTGCGGTGACGAGTAAAAAGATTAACCCCTAACTGATTTTCTAACTGACGGATGCGAAAACTGACAGCAGATTGCGTTAAGTAAAGTGCTTCTGCCGCGCGCCCGAAATGGCGAGTTCGACTCACTTCCAGGAAAGTTTTCAGTAATTCCGTATCCACAGTGTTCTCCCAAAAAATGTTTGTCGTATAGATTTAAATGTTTTGTTTTACACTCTGTCAAGCCTATCTAATACTCCGCGCCATAAATAGCACGGCCATACGAGAATCAGGAGCGTGTAACATGGCGGAAAGCTTCTCAACAGAAAATCGGTTCTTTGATAACAAACATTACCCACGCGGTTTCTCGCGTCACGGTGACTTTACTATTAAAGAAGCACAGCTTCTTGAGCGGCACGGTTTCGCTTTTAACGAGCTTGATTTGTCAAAGCGCGAGCCAGTAACAGAAGAAGAACGTTTGTTCATTGAAGTATGTCGTGGGCTGCGTGAGCCGCAAACAGAAGCTGAACGAGTATGGTCAAAATATACTGCACGTATTAAACGACCTAAACGTTTTCACACTTTATCGGGCGGCAAGCCGCAAATGGATACTGTTGAAGACTACAGCGATAACGATGATTAAGAGAAGGGGCGAAAGCCCCTTTTTTACTGCAGACTTTTATGAAGATGGATCAACAACCGCTCAACACTGCGATAACTTACCGCCTCCTGCAAATGGGCCCGGCTAATATCACTTTCGCCGGCTAAATCCGCTATCGTACGCGCTACCTTTACTATCCGCTGCCATGCCCGTACAGATAAACCCAGTTTGTTTAATACGGCTTCAAGCCATTCTGCATCTTCCTTACGAAGATCACACCAACACTGAATATCTGCATTACTCATATGCGCATTGATTTTCCCTGCGCGTGCCATTTGCAGCGTCCGGGCTGTCAAAACACGATCACGAACTTTTGCTGATGATTCACCGGTTTGGCGTTCCTTGCTCAGCATCCCGCTGGGTAATAGAGGCACTTCCAGTGACAAATCAAATCGATCAAGAAACGGCCCCGAGAGTTTGCTGAGATAGCGTAAAACCTGCTGAGGGGAACAACGATTATGCTGCCCCTGATAATGACCGGTTGGACTTGGATTTAAAGCGGCGATTAGCTGAAAACGAGCGGGGTAGGTTACTTTTGCCCGGGCGCGAGAAATCGCAATTTCACCGGATTCAATCGGTTCACGGAGCGAGTCTAAAACTTTGCGATCGAATTCAGGCAGTTCATCTAAAAAAAGCACGCCATTATGCGCTAACGAAATTTCGCCGGGACGAGGCAGCGAGCCACCGCCAATTAAAGCATGCAGCGAAGCGCTGTGATGAGGGGACCTGAATGGCCGCTTACGCCATGTTTGATGCAAGTCACCGCTGTTAACCAGGCTGGCAATAGCAGCGTACTCCAGCGCTTCCTGATCGCTTAAGGGAGGCATTATGCCAGGCAACCGTGTGGCTAACATAGTCTTCCCCGTTCCCGGCGGGCCAATCAGCATCAAATTGTGGCCTCCCGCCGCGGTAATTTCTAACGCTCTGCGACCCTGATCCTGACCAATAATGTCGCTTAAATCTTCGCTAAAATTCTCGACCACATCTTCCTGCGGCGTAGCCACCGTTAACTCGCATTGATTATGCAAAAAAGCACATACCCCTAACAAATGCGTGCTGACTAATGACATACCCTGACGGATAAGTCCAACATCTGCTTGATTCTCATTTGAAAGCACCAGCTGGCGGCCAGCCTCAAGCGCCGCCATTGCCGCCGGAATTGCGCCCTGAACGCGACAGAGCGCGCCATCAAGAGCCAGCTCACCCAGAAATTCGTATTGGTTGAGTTTCCCGGCAGGAAGCTGTTCAGAGGCCACAAGAATGGCAATCGCCATTGGCAGATCGTAGCGACCTCCTTCTTTCGGCAAATCTGCGGGACCCAAATTGATGGTGATGCGCTTCGCTGGAAAGTTAAAACCGCTATTAATAATGGCGCTGCGCACACGCTCGCGCGCCTCTTTCACCGTTGTTTCGGGTAAGCCAACCAACGTCAGCGCAGGTAAACCATTGCTGATATGTACCTCAATAGTGACCAGCGGAGCTTCTACCCCTAATGCAGCGCGTGTGAGTACTTTCGACAATGACATAACCGCTCCTTGTTACAGCGATTTTGTCGCACTATTTTTTCCACGGCGAGGAAGATAAAACTTATACGCGAGCCACTACGCAACAAACCACCATCATGTGCAGCAGGGTACAAGTCATTGCGAGAATGCGTGCAAAAGCAGCGATAAATTATTACGTCAGTAAAGTGATGAATATTTATCAATCAATAAATATTGTTTTAATTACAATGGGATGATTGCTGGTGCAGGTTACTCTTACGAAAAAAAATGATTAAAATTATTGTAATTGCCACGGTAACTATGATACCTCTGTAGACATTACTTCGAACTCGTAAAAGAATTGAACGACCTATGAAAGCCCTTCTACAAGTGATTAGCCTAGTCGTGATTAGCGTGGTGGTGATTATTTTCCCACCGTGCGGGGCATCGCCTGGAGAAAGAAAGGCTTAAAAATCAAGCCCGGAATTCGAAAAACCCCCGCACCGAAAGGTCCGGGGGTTTTTTTTCGACCAGACAGAATATCAGTCAATCATTAAGGAACAAGCAATGAACAGTAGCATAAAATTCTGTTGTTCCCAGCAGGATAAAGGAGAATAGCGATGACAGGTGCACAGTGGGTGGTTCAGGCTTTACGCGCGCAGGGAGTTGATACCGTATTTGGCTATCCTGGTGGCGCAATCATGCCGGTCTATGATGCGCTCTATGATGGCGGCGTGGAACACCTACTGTGTAGGCATGAACAGGGAGCCGTGATGGCCGCCATTGGCTATGCGCGATCAACCGGCAAAACAGGCGTGTGCATCGCAACGTCTGGCCCAGGAGCCACTAACCTCATCACCGGCCTTGCTGACGCAATGATGGATTCTGTTCCCGTGGTCGCGCTGACCGGTCAGGTCTCATCGGCTTTCATCGGAACCGACGCCTTTCAGGAAATTGATGTGTTGGGTCTTTCCTTAGCCTGTACCAAACATAGCTTTCTCGTTGAATCGCTTGATGATTTGCCTTCCGTCATGGCAGAAGCGTTCGCCATCGCCCAGTCTGGCCGCCCTGGCCCGGTATTAGTAGATATTCCTAAAGATATTCAGATCGCTAAGGGTGAGCCTGCGCCCCATCTACTGCCGGTTGAAGAAGTGTTAGCGTTGCCACATGAAGCCATTCTGGAAGCACGTACGCTGATGGCGCAGGCAAAAAAACCCATACTGTATATCGGCGGTGGAGTGGGCATGGCGCAGGCAGTGCCGGCGCTGCGTGCGCTGGCACAAGAAACCGGCATACCAGCCGTTGCGACCCTGAAAGGTTTAGGCAGCGTCGATAAAGATAGCGACGTTTATCTCGGTATGCTGGGCATGCATGGAACCAAAGCTGCCAACTTTGCTGTTCAGTCCTGCGATTTACTGATTGCCGTTGGCGCGCGCTTTGATGACCGCGTGACCGGCAAGCTGGATACCTTTGCGCCACTGGCTAATGTGATTCATCTGGATGTTGATCCGGCTGAACTCAACAAACTGCGCCGTGCGCACGTTTCTCTGCAAGGCGATCTCAATCACGTATTTCCAGCTTTAAGTCAGCCGCTGCAAATTGATGCCTGGCGCGAAGAGGTGAAAGCGCTTAAGGCGATGCATAGCTGGCGTTACGATCATCCGGGTGAGGCAATTTATGCCCCGCTGTTGTTAAAGCAGTTATCCGATCGTAAACCTGATAATGCCGTCATTACCACAGATGTTGGACAGCATCAGATGTGGGCGGCTCAGCACATGTCTTTTAGCGCGCCTGAAAATTTCATCACGTCCAGCGGCCTGGGCACGATGGGATTTGGTTTACCTGCGGCCATCGGCGCACAGGTTGCTCGTCCCCAGGACACGGTTATCTGTGTTTCGGGCGACGGCTCAATCATGATGAATATTCAGGAATTGGGCACGATCAAACGTGGCAAGCTGCCGGTAAAAATCGTGCTGCTGGATAACCAGCGTTTAGGCATGGTGCGTCAATGGCAGCAGCTGTTTTTTGATGGTCGCTATAGTGAAACAAATCTGTCTGATAACCCCGATTTCCTCACGCTGGCCAGCGCCTTTAACATCCCAGGCCAGCGTATCACCCGAAAAGAACAGGTCGACGCCGCACTTGATGCTCTGCTGAACAGCGAAGGTCCTTACTTCCTGCATGTTGCGATTGATGAGCATGAAAACGTCTGGCCATTGGTACCACCGGGTGCCAGCAACGCAAACATGATGGAGAAAACCGCATGATCCAGCATCAATTGTCTATCGAAGCTCGCTTCCGTCCTGAAATATTGGAGCGCATCTTACGCGTGGTTCGTCACCGTGGTTTCCAGGTGTGTTCCATGAACATGGCATCAGTGGCGAATGCCGATAACGTTAATATCGAAATGACCGTTGCCAGCCAGCGCTCAGTCGATTTACTGTCTTCGCAGTTAAGCAAACTGATGGATGTCGCGTGCGTCCAGATACAACACCAAACAACACAACAAATCCGCGCATAGCCGCGAAAGGAATAAAAAAATGAGTACGAAGAAAGCAGACTTTATTTGGTTCAATGGCGAGATGGTTAAGTGGGAAGACGCGAAGGTCAGCGTTATGTCACACGCGTTGCACTACGGCACTTCAGTATTTGAAGGCGTGCGCTGCTACGACTCTCACAAAGGACCCGTTGTGTTCCGCCATCGCGAACATATGCAACGTCTGCACGACTCAGCCAAAATTTATCGTTTCCCCATCAAGGCAAATGTTGACGAGCTGATGGAAGCCTGCCGCGAAGTCATCCGCGTCAATAATCTGAAAAGCGCCTATATCCGTCCGCTGGCATTCGTGGGTGATGTGGGCTTAGGCGTGAACCCGCCAGATGGTTTCAGCACCGATGTGATCATTGCCGCGTTCCCGTGGGGCGCTTACCTGGGTGCCGAAGCGCTGGAGCAAGGCATCGACGCCATGGTCTCTTCCTGGAACCGCGTAGCACCTAATACGTTGCCAACGGCGGCAAAAGCGGGCGGTAATTACTTGTCCTCACTGCTGGTAGGCAGCGAAGCACGCCGCCACGGTTATCAGGAAGGGATTGCGCTGGATACCAACGGGTATATTTCAGAAGGCGCCGGTGAAAACCTGTTCGAAGTGAAAGACGGCATTCTGTTCACGCCACCGTTCACCTCTTCGGCGCTGCCGGGCATCACGCGTGATGCAATCATCAAGCTGGCGCTCGACATGGGGATTGAAGTCCGTGAGCAAACGCTGTCGCGTGAATCGCTGTATCTGGCCGACGAAATCTTCATGTCAGGCACAGCAGCAGAAATCACCCCGGTTCGCAGCGTAGACGGTATTCAGGTTGGCGAAGGCAAACGTGGTCCGGTTACCGCACGCATTCAGCAGGCGTTCTTTGGCCTGTTTACTGGCGAGACTGAAGACAAATGGGGCTGGTTAGATCCGGTCAACGCATAATTAGATATTGCGCGGGCGTCAAACGACGTCCGCGAGCTTTTTCTTACTGGAGTAAATAGAGCATGCCTAAGTACCGTTCCGCCACTACCACCCATGGCCGTAATATGGCGGGTGCCCGTGCCTTGTGGCGCGCGACAGGAATGACCGACGATGATTTCGGCAAGCCGATTATCGCCGTGGTCAACTCATTCACTCAATTTGTACCCGGTCACGTCCACCTACGCGATCTGGGTAAACTGGTCGCTGAGCAGATCGAAGCGGCGGGCGGTGTCGCCAAAGAGTTCAACACCATCGCGGTTGATGACGGTATTGCCATGGGACATGGCGGCATGCTGTATTCATTGCCTTCACGCGAGCTGATTGCGGATTCGGTTGAATACATGGTCAATGCGCACTGCGCTGATGCCATGGTCTGTATCTCCAATTGCGACAAAATTACTCCCGGCATGTTGATGGCCTCATTGCGCCTGAATATTCCGGTGATTTTTGTTTCCGGTGGTCCGATGGAAGCCGGTAAAACCAAACTCTCCGACAAAATCATCAAGCTGGATCTGGTGGATGCGATGATTCAGGGTGCTAACCCGAACGTCAGCGATGCCGACAGCGAGCAGATCGAGCGTTCTGCATGTCCAACCTGTGGCTCCTGTTCTGGTATGTTCACCGCTAACTCGATGAACTGCCTGACCGAAGCGCTGGGCCTGTCGCAGCCAGGTAATGGTTCATTGCTGGCAACCCATGCAGACCGCAAAGACCTGTTTATCAACGCGGGCAAACGTATTGTGGGACTGGCGAAGAAATACTACGAGCAGGACGATGACAGCGTGCTGCCACGTAGCATCGCCAGTAAATCGGCGTTCGAAAATGCGATGACGCTGGACATCGCCATGGGCGGCTCGACTAACACCGTTCTGCACCTGCTGGCGGCGGCACAGGAAGGAGAGATCGACTTCAATATCTCCGACATCGACCGCCTGTCACGCCAGGTTCCACACCTGTGTAAAGTGGCACCCAGCACCCAGAAATATCATATGGAAGACGTGCACCGCGCTGGTGGCGTTATCGGTATTCTGGGCGAGTTAGATCGCGCCGGTTTGCTCGATAACCAGGTACGCAACGTGCTGGGCCTGAGCCTGCGTGAAACGCTGGATCAGTACGACATCATGCTGACTCAGGACGAGGCGGTGAAGAAAATGTTCCGCGCCGGCCCGGCAGGCATTCGAACCACGCAAGCTTTCTCCCAGGAGTGTCGCTGGGACACGCTGGATGACGATCGTCAGGATGGCTGTATTCGCACCCGTGAATTTGCCTTCTCGCAAGACGGCGGCTTAGCGGTGCTGTACGGCAACATTGCAGAAGATGGCTGCATCGTGAAAACGGCTGGCGTGGATAAAGAAATCCTTACCTTTAGCGGCCCGGCCAAAGTTTATGAAAGCCAGGACGATGCGGTAACCGCGATTTTGGGTGGCAAAGTGGTCGCGGGCGACGTGGTGGTGATCCGCTACGAAGGACCGAAAGGCGGACCAGGCATGCAGGAAATGCTGTATCCGACAACTTATCTGAAATCGATGGGGCTCGGCAAAAGCTGCGCGTTGATTACCGATGGTCGTTTTTCGGGGGGAACCTCGGGCCTTTCAATCGGTCACGCCTCGCCAGAAGCAGCCAATGGCGGCACCATCGCGCTGGTGAAAGATGGCGACACCATTGAGATTGATATTCCGAATCGCGGTATCAAGCTGGCAGTGCCGGACAACGAACTACATGCGCGTCGTGAAGAGCAGGAAGCGCGTGGTGATGCCGCTTACACGCCAGTAAATCGCGAGCGTGAAGTGTCGTTTGCGCTACGTGCTTACGCTTCACTCGCGACCAGTGCAGACAAAGGCGCGGTGCGCGACAAGAGCAAGCTGGGAGGCTAACCGATGGCTGAGTCTCAACCGCTATCCGATGCGCCTTGCGGTGCAGAGTATCTGCGCGCCGTGCTGCGCGCACCTGTTTATGAAGTTGCGCAGGTGACGCCGCTGCAAAAAATGGAGAAAACATCATCGCGTCTCGGCAACACCGTTTTGGTGAAGCGCGAAGATCGCCAGCCAGTGCACAGTTTTAAACTGCGTGGCGCTTACGCGATGATCGCTGGTCTCAACCAGGAGCAAAAAGCGCGCGGCGTGGTAACGGCTTCGGCCGGTAACCATGCACAAGGCGTAGCGCTCTCTGCCAGCAAACTGGGCATTAAGTCGCTGATTGTCATGCCGCTGGCGACAGCTGAGATCAAAGTTGATGCAGTGCGCGCATTTGGCGGTGAGGCTTATCTGTTCGGGGCGAACTTTGACGAGGCGAAAGCCAAAGCCATTGAGTTATCGCAGCAGCAGGGCTATACCTTTGTGCCACCGTTTGATCACCCGGCGGTAATCGCTGGTCAGGGCACGCTGGCGATGGAACTGCTGCAACAGGATGCCCATCTCGATCGCGTATTTGTGCCGGTTGGCGGCGGCGGTCTGGCGGCGGGCGTGGCGGTGCTAATCAAACAGCTGATGCCACAAATCAAGGTGATTGCGGTTGAGTCGGAGGATTCCGCCTGCCTTAAAGCGGCGCTGGATGCCGGACAGCCGGTGGATCTGCCACGGGTTGGACTGTTTGCCGAAGGCGTGGCGGTTAAACGCATCGGCAGTGAAACTTTCCGTCTGTGTCAGGAATACCTGGATGACATCATCACCGTTGACAGCGATGCGATTTGCGCGGCGATGAAAGATCTGTTCGAGGATGTGCGTGCGGTAGCTGAGCCTTCTGGCGCGCTGGCTCTGGCAGGAATGAAAAAGTATATCCATCAGCACAACCTCAAAGGCGAACGGCTGGCGCACGTATTATCTGGGGCTAACGTTAACTTCCACGGTCTGCGTTACGTTTCAGAGCGCTGCGAGTTGGGCGAACAGCGCGAAGCGCTATTAGCCGTGACCATTCCGGAGCAGCAGGGCAGCTTTCTGAAGTTTTGTCAGACGCTGGGTGGACGGTCGATTACCGAGTTTAACTATCGCTACGCTGACGCTGATAAAGCCTGCATTTTTGTCGGTGTGCGCTTAACGCGTGGACTGGAAGAGCGCAGCGAAATCATCAGCCAACTGAGCGAAGGCGGCTATCAGGTTGTTGATTTGTCTGATGATGAAATGGCGAAGCTGCATGTGCGCTATATGGTGGGAGGACGTCCGTCCAAACCGCTGCGTGAGCGTCTGTTCAGCTTTGAATTCCCGGAAGCGCCGGGCGCGTTGCTGAAATTCCTGCAAACGCTCGGTACGCACTGGAATATTTCGCTGTTCCATTATCGCAGTCACGGCACTGATTATGGTCGTGTGCTGGCGGCGTTCGAACTCGGCGATGTTGAACCCCGTTTCGAAGAGCATCTTACCGATTTGGGTTACGACTTCCATGACGAAACCCATAATCCGGCGTTTCGCTTCTTCCTTACCGGACAGTAATCACAGCTGGCTCCAGAATGCGCTAATAAGCGGCTCGCCGAGCCGCTTTTTTTGTACGCAGACACCCAGTTCGAACGGCGCGACCGACTCAATATTATCCAGCATTAACACGCGATTGCGTACCGGCTCCGGGCTGTTTTCCAGCACCACTTCAGGCAGTAAAGCAATACCGCAACCCAGTGCCACCATCGATACAATCGCCTCATGGCCGGAAACGGTGGCGTAAATCAGCGGGTTCGGAATGCGATGGCGACGAAACCAGAGATCAATTCGACGGCGTGCCGGCCCTTGCTCCGGCAGAATAAACGGAATTTGTGACCAGACTGGCGTGACCTGCGTGACTTGCGCATGTACCGCACAGGGCAGCGCTGGCGCGATCAGCACCAGCGGAATCAGCCCCAGTGGCATAAAATCTATGCTGGCGGGCAACGTCTCGGGACGTCCGGCAATCGCCAGGTCGGCATCACCGGTATGCACCTTCTCCACCGCATCGGCGGCATCACCGGTATTGAGCTTGATTTCCACCTGCGGGTGCTCAGCGCGAAAGCGGTCAAGAATGGGGGGAAGATGGCTGTACGCTGCGGTGACTGAGCAGAACAAACGCAACTCGCCACTGAGCGAGGGACCGTTAAGATCCATCACATGACGCAACTGTTGATATTGCAGCAGGGTCTGCTGAGCGAACTGACGCAGGCGTTCACCGGCTTCGGTTAGCGTTACGGTGCGGTTATCACGCATAAATAAAGCGTGACCGACATCCTCTTCCAGGCGCTGAATCTGACGTGAGAGCGTAGACGGGCTAACGTGCATGGCGCGTGCAGTGCGACCAAAATGGCAGCTTTCGGCCAGATGAAGGAACAGTTTCAGGTCTCGTAAATCCATACGCGCATCGCCTCAGGTGGATATTGCAAATATTGCAATGTGATATTGTTAATATATCAATTTAAGCAACAGATTTCCTGTCATATGATGGGGACATTCGCGGCGTTATCCTTATCGCTGAACCTGAACAAAAACAGTAAACACAACCTCACCGGAGTACCCATGGCTAACTATTTCAATACACTGAATTTGCGCAATCAGTTAGCGCAATTAGGCAAATGTCGTTTCATGGCGCGTGACGAGTTCGCGGACGGTGCCAGCTTCCTGAAAGGTAAAAAAGTCGTCATCGTTGGCTGTGGTGCTCAGGGCCTGAACCAGGGTCTGAATATGCGTGATTCTGGTCTGGATATTGCCTACGCGTTACGTGCGGAAGCGATTGCCGAGAAACGTGCATCCTGGCGCAAAGCGACCGATAACGGTTTCAAAGTGGGCACCTATGAAGAACTGATTCCCCATGCCGATCTGGTTGTGAACCTGACGCCAGATAAACAGCACTCAGCCGTTGTTCAGGCTGTGCAGCCGCTGATGAAAGATGGCGCAGCACTGGGTTACTCGCACGGTTTTAACATCGTTGAAGTGGGCGAAACCATTCGTAAAGACATCACTGTCGTCATGGTTGCGCCAAAATGTCCTGGCACCGAAGTGCGTGAAGAGTACAAACGTGGTTTCGGCGTGCCTACGCTTATCGCGGTTCATCCAGAAAACGATCCAAAAGGCGAAGGTATGGCAATTGCTAAAGCCTGGGCTGCGGCAACCGGTGGCGACCGCGCTGGTGTGCTGGAGTCTTCCTTCGTTGCCGAAGTGAAATCTGACTTAATGGGTGAGCAAACTATCCTGTGTGGCATGCTGCAAGCGGGTTCACTGTTGTGCTTCGACAAGCTGGTGGCTGAAGGTACCGATCCTTCTTACGCTGAAAAACTGATTCAGTTCGGCTGGGAGACCATCACCGAATCGCTGAAGTTTGGTGGTATCACCCTGATGATGGATCGCCTGTCTAACCCGGCAAAACTGCGCGCTTATGCGCTGTCTGAACAGCTGAAAACCATTATGACGCCGCTGTTCCAGAAACACATGGATGACATCATCTCTGGCGAATTTTCTTCCGGTATGATGGCTGACTGGGCGAACGACGATAAAAATTTGCTGACCTGGCGTGAAGAGACCGGCAAAACAGCATTTGAAACGGCTTCTCAGTACGACGGTAAAATCGAAGAGCAGGACTACTACGACAAAGGCGTGGTAATGGTCGCGATGGTAAAAGCGGGTGTTGAGCTGGCTTTCGAAACCATGGTTGATGCGGGAATAGTTGAAGAGTCGGCTTACTACGAATCACTGCATGAGCTGCCGCTGATTGCGAACACCATCGCACGTAAGCGTCTGTATGAGATGAACGTGGTTATTTCTGATACCGCGGAGTACGGTAACTACCTGTTCTCTTTTGCAGCGGTTCCGTTGCTGAAAGAGTTCATGACCACATTACAGCCGGGCGATCTGGGCAAAACCGTTGAAGGTACCCAGGTGGATAACGCGCAGTTGCGTGATGTCAACGAAGCGGTTCGCCAGCATCCAATCGAAGCTGTAGGGCGTAAGCTGCGTGGCTACATGACTGATATGAAGCGCATCGCTGTCGCGGGTTAATTTCGCCTGACGCGATTTTCAGCAGAGAAAAACCCCGGCTTGCCGGGGTTTTTTTATAGCAATTTGCAGGCACTGCGAAGTGCGGCCCTTCTGCCGATTCATGGCGTCCAGCGCCAGTAAAAAACCCGGCCTGAGCCGGGCTTCCATGGCATCATCCATGATTTTACACTTCATACAGCGTCTGATGGCGCGTCTCTTTGCAGGCAATCAGTGCGATCAACGTCAGCACTGCCATTGACGCCAGGTAGAGTCCCACCGCCTGTAGGCCGTAATGGGTGTTCAGCCAGGTCGCAATATATGGCGCAACAGACGCTCCTAAAATTGACGACAGATTATATGAGAACGATGCGCCGGTATAACGCACTTCCGTCGGGAACAGCTCCGGCAACAGCGCACCCATCGGGCCAAAGGTCAAACCCATAATGCTCAGGCCGAGCAGCAGAAAGCCCATCACCAGTGCCTGTGAACCTGAACCCAGCAGCACCGGGAACATGAGCGAAAACGCGATAATCAGCAAGGTAATCACGATCATGGTTTTACGGCGACCAAAGCGATCCGCCAGCAGGCCCGCAACTGGCACCATAACACCGAAGCCAATTACCGCGACCATCAGCATCCACAGGAAGCTGTTGCGCGAGAAACCGAGGCCAGCGGGGGCGGGTGCCGTACCGTAACTCATTGAGTAAACGGTCATAATATAAAACAGTGTATACGTGGCGAGCATGATAAAGGTGCCGAGGATCGTCGCGGTCAAATGCTTACTCAACAGCGCTGCAATTGGCACGCGCACCTGCTTCTTCTCTTTTTGCACTTTGGCAAATACCGGGCTTTCATGCAGCGAAACGCGCACATACAGCCCGATCAAAACTAATATTGCTGAAAGGATAAAGGGTACACGCCAGCCCCAGTCCATAAATTGCTGATCGGTAAGCAGCCAGGAGAGCAGCAGAAATGTACCGTTGGCGAAGAAGAAGCCAATCGGTGCGCCCAACTGAGGGAATGAACCATAAAGCGCGCGTTTCCTGGCCGGTGCATTTTCCGTGGCCAGCAACGCTGCGCCGCCCCATTCGCCACCTAATCCTAAACCCTGACCAAAACGTGCCAGCGCCAGCAACAGGGGGGCCATCACGCCAATCGATTCGTAGCCCGGCAGCAGACCGATCACCACGGTAGAAATTCCCATGGTTAGCAGTGACGCAACCAATGTGGCTTTACGTCCTACGCGATCGCCGAAGTGACCAAAGAGCGCGGAACCAATCGGACGCGCCACAAAGGCGATGGCAAAGGTTGCCAGTGATTGTAGCGTCGCGACGGTAGCATCACCCTGTGGGAAAAAGATATGTGGAAAAATGATGACGGCGGCGGTGGCGTAAATATAAAAATCGAAGAATTCGATGGCCGTGCCGACCAGCGAGGCAATGACCACTTTGCTACGCGAATTGACCGGCGTTGGCTCATGTTGCTTATCAATTATTTCTGAGATGGAGGCTTGCATAATTGTTTCTTATTTGTAAATGAGATCAAGAATCTTACGCACCTGAATGACGTCATTCAATGGCGAAAAGCCGCGCTACGACAGGCCTTAGCAAGGAAAAAGTGGATAATCTTTGAGTCTGAACCAATGCCGGGTTATGGCAGGGAGAAGAGGCCGAAATTTGGCGAGATGCTCTACAAAATGGCTTAATAAAAGTGACCCCTCAGCTATTCATCCTGCTGTTTGCTTTAAAAATAGCCGAAGGGGGAAATTTTCCGCTGTTATTAATGCTTTGTCATCATCCGTTACGCGACGTGCGGTCGGTTGGCTGCTCGACCGGGTCATCTTTATAGCGGGCAGTCGCGATCCACGCCGCGCAGAACAGCGTTAAACGTGCAAAGAAATAGAAAAACGCCATCAGGCCGAGCACTGAACCAAACGCTGCCCCAGAAGGTGAACTTGCCAGTTTAGGCAACGTCAGCGTCATGACAAATTTAATAATTTCAAAACCTATTGCCGCCAGCAAGGTGCCACGAAACAGCGCCTTTTTACGTGGCTTGTGGCGCGGCAGAATCCAGAAAATCCACAGAAACAGCAGATAATTGGCTAAGACAGAAATGGAGGTGGCGATGATGGTCAGCGCCGGACGAAGCCATTCTATGCCCCCCAGCCCCAGTGCATTCACGATACTGGCCTGTGCCGAACCGGCAACAGACGTCAGCGATAAGGCGATCACCAGCGCCAACATCAAACCGGTCAGCGACAGAAAGTCACGAATATAGCGTTTCCAGATTTTCTCTTTGTCGTCGGGTTTACGTTCCCAAACGTCACGTGACTGGGCGCGAATCGCTTCCCGCAGGTTACCCATCCAGTTCAGCCCTGAATAAAGCGCCAGCAGTAAGCCGGTAATTCCTACGGTGGCACGTTGTTGAACGGCGGTATTTACGGTGTTTTTCAGGGTGGTGGCTAAAGTCGGATCGCTAATGCTGCTCACTATTTTATTGATCACATCGGTCAGTAACCCCTGGTTTGAAGCCAGCACAAAACCAACCGCCGCAAAAGACACCATTAAAATAGGGATCAGAGACAAAAACGAAAAGTAAGTAATGGCCGCGCCAAACTGACTGCCGAGACGATCGTTAAAGCGATCAATTGCGCGAATAAAATGCGCTACCGCCGGAATAGCCTGCAACCAGGCGGCAAAGCGCGACACGCGCGCAATTGAGTCATCGACTGATTTATGGCCGGTTTTAATATCAATCAGCGGCTTCTCCGGCTGCGTTTCCTGTTGTTTCTCCTGGTTGTCTGTCATAGACGCTTATTATCCTGTTAATGATCAAAAACAAATTATAGTCTGTCAGGTGACGTACTCCTGCAGGACCTGGCTCAGCCATTCCATAAATACCCGCACGCGTCGCGCCACATTGCGACGATGCGGGTAGAGCAGATGAATCGGCATGGGTTTCGCGGGAAAATGATGCAGCACCTCAACCAGCTCGCCTGTTTCCAGTAATTTCCGAATTCCGAGCGCCGGCACCTGAATAATGCCCAGTCCTGCCAGACAAGCGGCACGATAGGTTTCAGTGCTGTTTACCGTCACCACGCCACCGGTTTGGACAAAATGGCACTGCTTACCATCGTAATACTCGAACCCCGGCGAAGGCTGGCCCAGTTGCTGGGTGTAATGCACCATCGCATGCTGTGACAACTCCTCCAGGCGGATCGGCATACCAAAGCGCGAAAGGTAACCAGGGCTGGCGCAGTTGATCAAGCTATGGGTGCCGATTTTTCTGGCAATTAAACCGGAATCTTTCAGCTCGCCTACACGAATAACGCAGTCAAAGCCTTCGCGAACCACATCAACCTGGCGATCGCTGCTGCTGAGCTCTATTTCGACACCGGGATAGTGCTGCAAGAATTCCGGCAAGCGCGGCAGAACAAAACCGGTTGCCATTGCCACTGACATATCCACCCGCAGTTTGCCGCTTAAGGTTGCGGGATCGTGCTGAAACAGACTATCCATATCCTCGATTATTGACAGCAAATCCAGGCAGCGATCGTAATAAACCAGCCCGTCCTGGGTGAGCTGCACCCGTCGCGTCGTGCGGTGCAGCAGCCGGGTGCCCATCTGATTTTCCAGCGCTTGTAGTTGCCGCGATACGCTACCTTTAGGAAGGCCTAAGCTTTCTGCAGCACGGGTAAAACTGCCCATTTCGGCAACCCGGACGAACACCTGCATTGCGTGAATTTTATCCATGTTGTTCACCGATTGTTGTTTTAACTGAAACAGTGCTGCGTATTTAACTGCGTTTATAGATCAATTATTCGCGAATATCCTTAAATTGTGTTCAATTTTGCAACAGGAGCGAAACATGAAGCGTAAAATAGCGTTGATTACCGGCGGAAGCCGCGGTTTAGGTAAGAATGCAGCCCTGAAACTGGCCGCAAAGCAGACAGATATTATTTTAACCTACCGCAGCCAGGCGGAAGAAGCGCAGGCGGTGGTGAAAGAGATTGAAGCGCTTGGAGGCCGCGCAGTGGCGCTGGCGCTGGATGTCAGCGATACCCGGCAGTTTGATGGCTTCGTTGCTTCCGTGCAGAACGAATTGCAAAATCGCTGGCAGCGAGAACACTTTGACTATTTAGTGAACAACGCCGGTACTGGCCATTACAAACCGCTTGCGGAAACCAGCGAAGAGGAATTTGACAGCCTGATTAATGTACATTTCAAAGGTCCGTTCTTCCTGACCCAGAAGCTATTGCCCGTGATAGCCGATGGGGGACGCATTCTTAATATCTCCAGCGGTCTGACGCGCATTATCCTGCCGGGTTCAGGCACCTACGGATCGATAAAAGGCGCAATGGAAGTCTTAACGCGCTATCAGGCGAAAGAGTTAGGCGAGCGCGGTATCCGCGTTAACGTTTTGGCCCCAGGCGCGATTGAAACGGATTTCGGCGGTGGTCGGGTTCGTGATAACCCAGAACTGAATCAACACATCGCCTCATTAACCGCACTGGGTCGGGTTGGCTTGCCGGATGATATTGGCGATGCTGTCACCGCCTTGTTGAGCGATGAAACCGGGTGGATCACCGGCCAGCGCATTGAAGCCTCAGGTGGGCAGGCAACCTGATCAGAGGGCGACAATGTTGTCGCCCGTTTTTTTATAGCTGAATATTGCCATCAATCACCGTCATGGTATGGCCGCCAACCCAGATGATGTCGCCATCAAAATCGACATGGATGCGGCCTTCGCGTTGAATCGCCGTGCCCTGACGCGCGCAATAGCGGGCAGTCTGGCCCTGAGCCGCAAAGTAACGAGCCAGGCAGGCGTTAGCGCTACCGGTGATGGGATCTTCGGTCAGGCTGCCATGTTCAACCAGCAGGCCACGTACTTCATACTGCTCCGCTTCACCCTCTGGCAGACGTCCAAACGGCATGACGCCGTTCACGCCAGCATATTTAAGAAGACGCTGAAGATCGCTGACGTTCGGTTTAATCGCCAGAACGGCCTCCGCACTGACCATCGGGATCAGTAAAAAGCGTATTCCCATATCCACGACGGTCGCGGTTTGCGTAAGATCAAACGCATCACTGTTAAGTGCGCTGCTCATCAGGGCATCACTAAATGGCTTCAGCGTAGCGGCTGGCGCGGCAAAAGCCAGCGCACCGTCGTCAGCAATTTTTACTGTGACGTTACCCACGCCGCACTCCTGCACAATTTTTCCCGGCGTTTTAACCGGCCAACCGGCTTCCAGCAACGCATGCGCGGTGCCGAGAGTGGGATGACCCGCAAACGGTAATTCACCTTCGACGGTAAAAATACGTACGCGATAGTCAGCCTGCGCATGTTGCGGTGGCAACACAAAGGTGGTTTCCGACAAATTTGTCCAGCGTGCAATCGCAGCCAGCTGTTCGTCACTCAATCCCTGCGCATCCATAATCACCGCCAGCGGGTTACCGTTAAACGCTGATGAGGTAAAAACATCCACTTGCTTAAACGCGACCTTCATTGTCTCTCCTTCCTGGTTGTGGTTTGAAACGGGCTTTTTCTGTCTGGCGATTGCTTATCGCTGTTAACAGCGCTATGAATAAGTTAAACATTTCACTATGAGAGCTGGCTATGTTGAAAATTCTCGGGCGCACCACCTCAATAAACGTGCGCAAAGTTTTGTGGCTGTGTGATGAGCTGAAGCTGGATTACGAACGCGAGCAGTGGGGCGACGACGTTAAATCGCTGCATGCGCCGGAGTTTATGGCTCTCAATCCTAACGCGTTGATCCCGGTGCTTAAAGATAATGACTTTGTGCTATGGGAATCCAACGCCATTCTGCGCTATTTGTCCAATGCCTACGGCGGCGAATGGCTTTACCCGACGCAACCGCAGGCGCGTGCACGCGTTGATCAATGGATGGACTGGCAATCTACCGAGCTGAATACCTCGTGGCGCTACGCGTTTATGTCGCTGGTCCGTCATTCACCTGCACATCAGGATCCGCGCCTGCTGGCCGCCGCTTGTAAAGGCTGGACACACACCATGAATATTCTCAATCAGCAGCTGGAAAAAACCGGCCGCTTCGTTGCCGGTCATCACTTTACGCTCGCCGATATTCCCATTGGCCTTGCAGTAAACCGCTGGTTTGAAACGCCGCTGGATCATCCTGATTATTCGGCAGTGCGTACCTACTATGAACGCCTGACCGAGCGCCACGGCTACACCGTCTGGGGCCGCAACGGCACGCCGTAATTCTGGCCTGGCGCCAGACCGGTCAGTTCGCAGCCTATCGCCCCGGCACGCTTAATTGTCCAGGTATACCGATCATCGAACGGATAACATCAGGATCGGTGCAGCGCATGATAATAGCGCTCGCTTAAGGAACAGCGCACATCCGGCGTGACGCAAATCTGCTCCTGTAATAGCTGATCAGGTCTCTCATCACGCTACCTGGCAATTCAACTCAGAAAACAAAGCCACCGCGCGGTAAGGTGGCCGCATATCTGGGAAAAGGAGCGCGCAGTCAGTCCACGCGCTTCCAGACTGATGACATAACGACGACGCAGCGTGCGGAGATGATGATCGTAACCACCAATGGCTAACCTCCTCTGATTTAAGGTAGATTTCGTCCATACACCATCCTCTGTTCACGTTGCGTTTATGCCAACAAAACGCCTTATCCAGTGACGACACTTTAATGCGACACAATCCTCCCGTTTCTTCCTTCTCTACGCGCCACAAAGAAATAACTTAATCAGAAAACGAATTTCTTCTTCCGGGAAGTGGAGGATTCTTGCCGTATTTTAAAAATATACTATTCCCTTTCTTAGCAAGGATGGTTATAAAATGAAAATCACAAAAAAATTTAAGCTCTCATTACTCATGGGATGCATGGCAATTACATTAGGTGCAACGGCAGCCAGTCATCAGGAATGGAAAAACGGAACCCAATACTGCAAGAATGACACCGTAAATTATAATGGGAGTGTCTATCAGTCACAGTGGTGCACGACAGAAAATCCAGAAAAAATCACGGTAACTATAAAGCATGGAAAAAAATAGGTGCCGCTGAAAATAATCATGATAGTGCCAGTGACGACAAAACTATCGATCCTATTAAACCAACCACAGATAATACTATTTCAAAGGATGAGCACGCAGCGCTGAGTGCGGATCAGCAAATTTGCCTGAAACAAATCAAAGAGATGGCGACGGTACGTAATTTACGTTACGTGACGAAAGACCCAGAGCGTATGCCAACGCTCTATTTCATTACGCCGGATGACAGTAATAGCATGCGTATTCGTCAGGAACATAGCAGTGGTCCGATAATTACCGCTTATCCTACGGATAAAAAACGCTACAGACTGTTCTTCAAAGATAAAAATCTGCAAAAGCTGACGGATCAGGATGAATCCCACCCTCGTATTTCTGTACCCATCGCAAATGGATATGACCATGTTTCAACATCACCGGTAGAAGGCTGGTATCAGCTGGAATACAGTACAGACAATAATTTACCGGATGGCAACTATGCGTCACCCGATCATCGATCAGGTGGTGTCGTGAACTTTTCAATCGCAAAAAATATCACCCAGCCTGAGATTGATAAAATGATTGCCAGCATTCCGACGAAGCAATGTAAATATGGTGATAAAAAGACGGTAACGATTAATCAGTAATTAAAGTTAGGTGGGTTCATGCTCAGAACGGTTATTGTTTTTCCGCCAGGCCGGGCGTGATTAATTTATCGCCGTTGCGATGACGGCGTAAAACATGAAAATCCAGGGGTAATGCTTTAATCCAGCCAGAGTAGAGGGTTGTGTCGTATTAAGGTGCAGTCGGGTAACAGCCTGTTTTTCGGTGTTGCCTGATGATACGTAAAGGGCAAAACCCACAACGTGAAGGATTATCACCTGTGGAGCAATTTTATTTTCTGGCTACCTGAATAACCGGCAACGTCAATTTTGCTGACTTGCCGCCGTTAACGCGACACAACCGCTCAGTCTATCGTGCATTTTAGTCTGGACGGCGCTGGGCGATGGCCTGCGCCGCCATTTACAGATTGAGTAAAAGCGCCGTCTGTTTAACGTTCTGAGGGCGCTGTCGCGGGTGGCGGCGACAGCCTGGATGCTGGTGGCGGCGCTCAACGCTTAATCTGGCGCGCCCGGCGCGTCCTGCGATGGCCATAACCAGTTGCGCACTTCCGGCACGTCTTCGCCATATTCACGGACATAGCGATGATGCTCGGCGATGCGTTCCTGTAAATCATCTAACAGTTCGGGATGTTTATCCGCCAGTCCCGGCACGCGCAGAATGGCTTCCTGCGCCAGATGATAACGATCGAGTTCGTTTAGCACCGTCATATCAAAGGGCGTGGTGGTGGTGCCTTCTTCTATAAAGCCGCGTACGTGGAAGTTGCGGTGATTGTTGCGTTGGTAAGTCAGCCGATGTATCAGACTGGGATAGCCATGAAAGGCGAAAATCACCGGCTTGTCTTGAGTGAACAGCGCATCGAATTCTTCTTCCGATTTGCCATGCGGGTGTTGCTCCTTCGTTTGCAGCGCCAGCAAATCCACCACGTTTACCACGCGAATACGCAGGTCAGGCAGGTAACCGCGCAGCAGATCAACCGCTGCCATCGTTTCCAGCGTCGGGACGTCACCGGCGCAGGCCATGACCACATCCGGTGACTCGCCTTCAGGTGTAGAGCCTGCCCATAACCACTCGCCCATCCCGGCTTCGCAATGGGCAATCGCGCTGTTCCTATCCAGCCATTGGGGCGACGGCTGTTTACCGGCCACAATGACATTGATGCGATCCCAGGTATGCAGGCAGTGATCGCCCACCCACAATAACGTGTTGGCATCGGGCGGCAGATAAATGCGTACAATATCGGCTTTTTTGTTGGCAACATGATCAATAAAGCCGGGATCCTGATGACTGTAGCCATTATGGTCCTGACGCCAGACGTGGGACGAAAGCAGATAATTGAGTGATGAGATGGGTTTGCGCCAGCCTAGTTTACGCAACACTTTCAACCACTTAGCATGCTGATTAAACATCGAATCGACGATATGGATAAACGCTTCATAACAGTTGAACAAGCCGTGACGGCCGGTAAGTAAATAACCTTCCAGCCAGCCCTGGCACTGATGTTCGCTGAGAATTTCCATCACCCGGCCATCACGTGCGAGCTGTTCATCATAAGGTTTTACCGCTTCCAGCCAGGTTTTATTCGTGGCGTCAAACACGGGCGTTAAGCGGTTTGAGGCGGTCTCATCGGGACCAAACAGACGGAAATTATCTTTATTACGCTGGAAAATTGCGCTCAGATAGCGGCCAAGCTGCTCGGTAGCCTGCGCCTGTTGTGAGCCGGGTTTCTGCGTGTCGAATGCAAATTCACCTATATCTGGCGTGTTCAGCTCACGTCGTAATAAGCCGCCGTTAGCAAAGGGAGATGCCCCCATGCGTTTATCGCCCTGGGGTGCCAGCGCCTGCAATTCGGCTTTAAGCCGACCGTGTTCATCAAACAAATCGTCTGGCTGATAGCTGCGCATCCACTCCTCAAGGATCTTGCGATGCGCGTCATTTTCACGGCAGGCGGAAACCGGCACCTGATGCGCCCGCCAGAAATCTTCCACTTTCTTGCCGTCAACCGTTTGTGGGCCTGTCCAGCCTTTCGGGCTCCGCAGAATAATCATTGGCCAGGGTGGAATGCCTTCTGTGACCTTACCTGCACGAGCTTCCGCTTGATAAGCTGCGATTTTCTCAAAGGCGTTATCCAGCGCTTCGGCCATCTGGACATGCATTTTTTCCGGTTCATGACCCGCAACAAAAAGCGGCTCGTAGCCGTAGCCGCTGAATAACTGATGTAGATCATCATCGCTGGCGCGCCCAAGAATCGTTGGGTTAGCAATTTTGTAGCCATTGAGATGCAAGATCGGCAGCACCGCGCCGTCACGCTCAGGATTGAGAAACTTGATCCCGTGCCAGCTTGACGCCAGCGGCCCGGTCTCGGCTTCGCCATCCCCAATCACACAAGGCACCACTAAATCCGGATTATCGAAGGCGGCGCCAAAGGCATGCGCCAGTGAATAGCCTAACTCGCCGCCTTCATTGATTGAACCGGGCGTTTCTGGGGCCGCGTGGCTCGGAATGCCTCCAGGAAAAGAGAACTGCTTAAATAGCCGCTGCATACCTTCCGCATCCGGGCTGATGTGCGGATAGATTTCGCTATAACTGCCTTCCAGCCAGGTATTGGCTACCATCCCCGGTCCACCGTGCCCCGGCCCGCAGATATAGATCAGGTTCAGATCGCGCTGGCGAATGATGCGGTTCAGATGTGCATAGATAAAGTTCAGCCCCGGCGTGGTGCCCCAGTGCCCAAGCAGACGTGGTTTGATGTGTTCTGGTTTTAATGGCTCGCGTAGCAGCGGATTTTCCATCAGGTAAATCTGTCCAACGGACAGATAATTGGCGGCACGCCAGTAGCGATCCAGTAAGGTGAGTTCATCGGCGGCGGTCGGCTGGGACATACAGTTTTCTCCTGATTCAGCGGGCAAAGTGATGCAGCACACCACTAACCCTAATAGAGAATCAGCCAGTCGACCAGGACGCCACGAAACAAAAGGGCCTCGTCATGCGAGGCCCTGAGAAGAGAATTAACGGGTTACTTTCCCACAACGTGCGCTGTTTCGCGCGCTTCGTCGTTGGCCGCCATGGGCGTTACCGGCGCGTAATCGAGTTGCAGGATGCGGCTGGTTTCAGCCAGCACTCTCTCGGTCAGCGCCACGTCGCCGTTCAGCTTACGACCCCAGGAAGGGATCACCGCGCGGATTTTATTTTGCCATTCTGGCGATGCCATTTGCTCTGGATACACTTTATACAGCAGCTCCAGCATGGTTGGCGCGGCGGTTGACGCCCCCGGAGACGCGCCCAGCAGCGCAGAGATGGAACCATCTTCTGACGCCACTACTTCGGTGCCAAGGCGCAGCACGCCGCCTTGTTCCTCATCTTTCTTGATGATCTGGACTCGCTGACCAGCGGTCACCAGACGCCAGTCTTCCTGCTTCGCCTGCGGCACATAGGCGCGCAGCGCATCCATCCGATCGCGATCGCTTTGCAGCACCTGATCCATCAGATATTTCACCAGGTCAAAACTTTTCAGACCAACGTGCATCATCGGCAGCAGGTTCGAACTGTTCATTGAAGCGAACATATCCAGCAACGAGCCTTGCTTAAGAAACTTAGTAGAGAAGGTGGCAAAGGGTCCAAACAGCAGTACCTGCTTGCCATCTAAAACCCGAGTGTCCACATGTGGCACTGACATGGGCGGCGCACCAACGCTGGCTTTGCCATAGACTTTCGCCATGTGCTGCTTCACCACGTCCGGGTTTTCAGTGACGAGGAAGGAGCCGCCTACCGGGAAACCGGCATATCCACTGGCTTCCGGGATACCGGCTTTTTGCAACAGCGGTAGCGCGGCGCCGCCAGCACCGATAAATACGGTTTTTGCCGTCAGTGTGCGCCGTGTGCCGTTCGTCAGACAATGTAGCGTGACCTGCCAGCGACCATCATCAAGACGGGTAATATCGCGTACTTCCTGACGCAGACGCAGACGGAAGCCTGGTTTTTTTTCCAGCGAAGCGATCAACTGGCGCGTCACTTCCCCGAAGTTCACATCAGTGCCCATTTCGGTCCAGGTTGCTGCCACTTTCTGAGTCCGATCGCGGCCCTTCATCACCAGTGGGATCCAGGCTTCAAGCTGCTGCGCATCTTCTGAGTAATCCATACCGCGAAACAGCGTGCTTTTCTGCAACGCCTGATAACGTTTGCGCAGGAAAGAAACATTATCGTCGCCCCAGACAAAACTCATATGTGGCGTGCTATGGATAAAGCTTTTAGGGTTTCGCAGGTTGCCTTTCTGAACATGATAAGCCCAGAACTGGCGAGAAATCTGGAACGATTCGTTAATCGCTACCGCCTTAGAGATGTCGATGCTGCCGTCGGCTTTTTGCGGCGTATAGTTCAGTTCAGCCAGCGCGGCATGGCCAGTACCGGCATTATTCCAGCCGTTAGATGATTCTTCCGCCACGCTGTCCAGCCGCTCGACCATTTCGATCGACCAGTCCGGTTCTAAATCTTGCAGCCAGGCGCCTAAGGTTGCGCTCATGACGCCTGCGCCAATAAGCAGCACGTCTACGTCTTTACGCACCTGCGTGATGGTGGTGTCCTTGCCGATGGCACTCATCGCGAGCGCGAGGTTTACTGCTGATTTGCACATGAGGCGACATCTCCTCTTCTGTTGACCTGAAGCTCAACAGGTTTGCAGGCGAAATAGACACGCTTCTTTCGAGCGCGTTGCGCTACTTCTCAAAGGTTAAGACTCAGGTATAGGTTAAAGCGGTGATAACGGTTAACTGCACGTTATGCTTTGTCTTGCGAATATAACATTCTCGCATCTGAATTAAACATTTGTTTATTTTTTAAATGCAGAAATGATTCAGCATAAGAATTAATCATCAAAGCTGACGGGGTATAAGGAATTTTTTTGCATTAACTCAGTAAGTTAACGGCATGAGATGTTACAGCTTTGCTTTGACGGAAAAGATGCCCTTTACTGATTTATTTTTAAGCGATTTTATTAACTAATTGATTTTTAATGATTAAAATGAAGTTGAGAATTTGTGCGTTTTTTTATCGACGTGACGGTTATCCCATTATCGTAAAAATAATGTTACATATTTGTGGCTCTGAAAAGAAGGCTGCGGATACGTGCAGCCATCGCGCTTTACTCTGTTTAAACGGCATTGCCAGGACCTGGACGCGATCTTACACGCGAAACCAACGACGCCAGACAAAGCGAATCACAAAAAATTCAAGCGTGCCCAGCAGCAAAAACCAAATACAGAACACCACGGTATAAAGCTGGCTGAGATCCTGGAAATGGAAAATCTCCAGCAGATGTTGCGCCAGAGGGATGCCAAACGCCGGCGCAGGCAATAGCAGGGCAGAAAGGAAGCTAAGCAGCAGGATGCCGCCGGGGATAACTAAGGTTTCGAAGGGATTATTCATTACGACATTTCTCTAAAGGTTAGCCCGACATTTTCCGGCAATCTGCCCTGCGGTTCAATCCCACAACGGCGTGCTGCGCTATCCGATGCGTTCACAAACACGCCTAAAGAACCGAGAAAAGGCTTTTACACCATCGACTTAGCGGCAAACATAGCGAAAGTTAAGAGGTATAGCCTTTGCTATGCTTAAACCCATGATTTTACTGTCTTTTTATCTCTTGATATGCGTGCTAGACTGCGCGCACTTTTTCATTACTGAACGAAATGTGTGGTGAAAGCAGCGTAAAGGCTGACTTTTTCATCGCAACCGTAGAAATCATGACTTTTATTGCTACGCTCATTCTCGCATTAGGTATGTCCATGGACGCTTTTGCTGCTGCACTTGGCAAAGGTGCGACACTGCATCGTCCCGGATTTAAAGAAGCGCTGCGTACCGGTCTGATTTTCGGCTCAATCGAAGCCTTAACGCCGCTGATTGGCTGGGCGATTGGACTGGCTGCCAGCCGCTATATCATGGCGTGGGATCACTGGGTAGCGTTTGCCCTGCTGGCGTTTCTTGGCGCTCGCATGATGATGGAAGGGTTTCGCCAGACGGCGGCAGAACCCTGCGAAGCACCGCAGCGTCACGGTTTTATGGTATTAGCAACCACCGCCGTCGCGACCAGTCTGGATGCGCTGGCAGTGGGCGTCGGCCTGGCTTTTCTCCAGGTGAATATCATTACCACGGCGTTAACTATTGGGGCGGCCACCACCGTTATGGCAACTACCGGCGTGCTGGTCGGACGCTTTATCGGCCCGATCCTGGGTAAATGGGCGGAAATTCTGGGTGGTTTAGTATTGATTGCCGTTGGCTCTACTATTCTGGCAGAGCATCTTGGCTATCTGAATTAAGCGCTTAGCCTGCACCTGAACAGAAATTTTGTGATCTTCCTCAAAATTTATTGCCCGGAAAATGCGCAGAAGTTATACTTTTCTCGTATTTCTTCAACTAATTTTTAACCGGGTATCCCATGAAACGCATGATAAAGTACGTGTTCCGCGCATATGTTGAGATGTTTAAACACGTACCGCCGGGTGCTTTGAACTAAGCATCGCGGGCAAGTAACCCTCGATAATCGCGGTCAGGGATTGACCGGTGATTATCACTTCTCCTCCCGTTTTCCTTTTGTGTATCAAATAAATTCTCTTCTGATTGGCTATCTGCACGCGAAACGCTATTACAGCGAGGCCGTACGACAGTTTCTCATCTTTTTCTTCCTGATCGGCAAAGCATCCTTTCCGCGGTGTGCTGCGAGCTGACGATTTTGATCTGTGATTGATTGCCTGCATCCTGGCATTCTCGTTGTCGCCAGACACTGTGAGCCTCTTCGCTTCATCGGCCAGCGTGGCCCACGTTTAGCGATGAGACAAAGGTTGAAACTGGAAGAAGCCATGCCGTCATCGGAATATTTCAGCTCGTCGCTACTGCCAGCACAGTGGTGGCCTGAACAGTGAATGATTAACCGCCTGCCGCTGAATCCCGACCTACACTGAATTATTACGTCGGAACAGGAGCAACGGATGAGACGAACTATCCAGAGTAAACGACGACAGCGTGCTGCGCTGGTGGCAGGCGTGGGGTTAGCAACCGCTGCCACGCTGTGGGGCATTAAGAAGTGGCAGCGGTTAAAGCAAACGCCGCCCGTTTCGCCGCGCAGCCATCATGCTGGATTAGCCGGTTATTATCAGCAGATTGGTGACTGGCGCATTTTCACCCGCGTCACACCTAATGAAAGCCACGGTTTGCCGGTGGTGCTGATTCACGGCCTGGTGATGTCGGGCCGGGCAATGGAAGATCTGGCGTTAGCGTTAAGCCGTGACTATCACGTTTTAGTCCCCGATCTGCCTGGATTTGGCGCCAGTGCGCTACCGGCGAAAGCGCCGATTTTATCGGTGGATGCGTTAGCCGATGCGCTGTGGTTATGGTTGCAGCACAACAATTTTCAGCGGGCCATCTGGATCGGCAACTCGTTTGGCTGCCAGATTCTGGCCGCGCTGGCGGTGAAGCACCCGGACGCGGTGGCTGGATTAGTGTTGCAAGGTCCAACCGTTGATCGTCATGCGCGCAGTCTGCCACGGCAAATATGGCGTGACTGGCGCAACGGGCGGCTGGAATCACATCGGCCACCGGGCGAACTGGCGTTAATTGACTACGCCAAAGCCGGCTTATGGCGCGCCTTTGGCACCTTGCGCGCCATGATGCGCGATCATATTGAGCGGCGGCTGACCTATATCACCGCGCCAACGTTGCTGCTGCGTGGCTCGCGCGATCCCGTATCGCCAACACGCTGGGTCGAAGAGCTTGCCGCGCTACTGCCTAACGGTGAAACCCTCACTTTGCGAGGCGGCACTCATACGCTGCACTTTGTCTATCCATGGAGTTTCTGTCGCGCGATCCGTCCCTTCCTGGCGCGCGTTCAGCAGGAGAATCATCATGAGTAAACCGCCAAAAGGTATTGCCCGCTTTGACTCCTCTGCTGCGATGTTGGTGGCGCTGGCCAACGCCCTGCACGATCGCCCATTCGCCAGCCCCAGCCAGTCGCCAACGCTGGATCGGCTGCTGCCATCACTAAATAAACTTCCCAGGCGGTTGCGTGAATGGGGCTACGCCGTTGGTGGCATGGCGGAAGGCATCACCCTGAAACAAGCGGGCGAACTGGATATTGAGGGCATCGCCGAATGGATGGTGAGTGAATATCCCCAGCAATCCTACCCGGCGGCGTTTATCGGCTCGTCGAACGGGGCGATGATTCACCTGGCAGCGGCAATGGGCGTGCCGTGGCTTCCCCAGACTTTTCTCTGCCCGGTGCGTGCCCTGAATAACGATCCCGATGATGCCCAGGCCGGTTTTGAACAAGGCAAGCCGGTAGCGGCCGCTTTGCTGGCGGCCTGGCCGCAGCTGGCGGTCCATCACATGCAGGATCCGAATCAGGACCGGCTTATGCTCGATCAAATGAGTTACTACCGCCTGAAAATGCGTGCACTGCCGCTGGCGTTTAACGAGTTTTTGATGGGCAGTTTGCCAGCCGGTTCCACACTGTTTATTAATCACTGTACGCGACAATGGCCGGTCACGCGCACCAGCGATCGCTCATTCTTTCAGTTTGGGGCGTTGGGCGGCGCGACCGAAAAAGAGTATCTGCAAGGCGGGCCGCGTGTTGCTGGCTATCTGGCGCGTTATGGTATCGGACGCGATAAATGGGACGCGCCTGCTGTCACCGACACGGTACCGGAAGCGGAATGGGGTTTAGACGGTTATCTGATTTCGCCGCTAAAAAGCCTGGCGACTTCGCAGGGCCTGAAACTGATGGAAATCCGCTATGAAGAGCCGGAAGCGCTGAGTTTTGTCGTCGCTGAAATTTATCGTGACTGGTATCTGGCGGCAGGTATTTTGCCGACTCGTCTGACGGTAGACAGCTTCTTGTTGATGGATCCCTGGTGCAGCATGCATCAGCACGCGATCCCGTTCTGGCTGGTATTTTGTACTTCGTCATCAGCGGCAACGTTGCAAAAATTTCTGGAAAAACAGCCACCGTTCCGCAATATCGACATGATGCTGTTTTCACATGGTACGGAAAGTATTGGGCTGGCAGAAATTTCACGCTGGCAGGAATTGCTGAATTTTGCCCGGGATGAGGGGGCCTTCGTTGGCGTTGATACTGAACGTTTTCCGCGTGACTTCGCCACACTAGCGCGCTTCGACTCAGCGCTGCGTGAGCGGGCGCCGCTGTTGCCACCCCCTCCACCGCTCAGCGTCGAAAAAGTCATTTCAGGGATTCAGCGTTACGGCGTGCGACACGGTGTAACGCTGACGGCGCTGAATTAAACAGCGCCGTCACGGCAGGGACTAATCGTTGTCGGTAATCGGTTTACGCACCAGCACCAGGTAAGCCAGCGCGCCAGCTAAGGTGACGCAGGCACAAATCATCAGCGCCAGGCTGAATGATTTGGTGGTATCGAGTACCCAGCCAGTAATCACCGGGGCAAACGAGGCGAAGATAAAGCTGGCAAAGTTCTGAATGCTGCCGACCGACGCCGTCATACGTGCTGTCACATTGGCATGGATCAGCCCCCAGCACGAGGTTCCGGCAAAGTGGATGCAGAACAGCGCCATACCAATCAGCGTTACCGCGCTGGTGGTATCGGTGGCCCGCGTCACAATGGCGGTGAACGCGGCAGACAACACCATACCGCTGACGATACACGCTTTACGGGTTTTTACTGCATCGTAACCACGACGTACCAGCGCATCCACCACATAGCCATTCAGCAACATGCCCGCAGCGCCAAACAGGAAGGGAATCGCCGCCAGCAGGCCGGTGCTTTTCAGATCCAGATTGTAGGTTGACTGTAGGTAGCCCGGCAGCCAGGCGATATATAACCATGCGGTGTAATTGATCCCACTGAAACCAATCATCATTCCCCACATGGTGCGCTGCCTGAACAGGCCTCGCCACGCTTTGAAGCTGATAGGTTCTTTCCGTGACGCCACGCTACCCGCTTGCAGATAATTAATCTCTTCTGCGCTCAGCGTATTGTTGTCACGATCGCGGTAAAGCATGTACCAGCCAGCGGCAAGAAAAATACCCATAATGCCGATAGTAACGAACATGCCGCGCCAGCCAAGTACCAGCAGCATGGCCGCCAGGATAGGCGGAGCCACGGAAAGGCCAATCATTGAGGCGGCGTTAAACATGCCCATTGGCATACCGCGATCTTTAATGTTGAACCAGTCGTTAATGACTTTAACGCCACACGGATTCATTGGCGCTTCACCCACGCCCAGGCCGATGCGCACGAAGATAAACTGAGTAAAGTTATGCACCAGCCCGGCGGCTGCCTGAAACAGCGACCAGATGAACATACCCACACCAAGCATAATGCGCGGACCTTTGCGGTCCAGCAGCGCACCGCACGGCAACTGAGCCAAACCATATGCCAGCGAAAATGCAGACAGTAGCAACCCAATTTCCGTCGCGTTCAGGCCCATTTCTTCACGGATAGTCATATTGGCAACAGAAAGCGAGCTGCGATCGAGATAGTTAATCATGGCGGCGAATAGCAACAGCAGCATGGCCGTTACCTGAATTTTACGAATGCGCGGCGAGCGCACCACATCGCTGCGCATCGGGATGTAATCCTGAACGGCAGGCTCACCGGGCCTGGTATCGCGGCCGGTAACCGATGTCTTGTCCATTGCAACCTCCCAGAGCTGAATACTTATCGTTATGGTGAAAGCGGATGTTCGCGCGGCGGTCAAAAGGAGAGACGCCTTGACGTTGCCGTCGAGACTAAAAGCAATGACAGGATAATGTTGCAAAGATGTTTCGGTTTCGTGCGGGAGCTAATGCTTTGCGGTTTTTAATCGGTACTTAATGATATTGGTGAATGGAGCGCACCATTGAAGATTTGGCTGTTGCTAAATGAGTATGCAATGCACATAGCGCATCCACGTCCTGACGGCCAATAAGCGCCGTGAGTATCGTCATATGCTCTTCCAGAGCCACAATGTTGCGCTGCTTTAAATCACTTTCATCCCATTGATAATGCGAGTGAAAAATCACCGAAATAATTTCCAGCGATTGATTGAAAAACGGATTGTTAGCAGCGGATAAAATCAGCGAATGCATCTGTTTATCTAATGCGGCGAAGTGACGATAGTTGCTGGCAATGGTATCGCGCATCGATCGGTGGCGATCCAGCAGATCGCGCGCCTGAATCCAGCGTTCATCCTCAGCAGGCAGGTTGAGAAAGCGACTCAGCGCATGTGTTTCCAGCATTTCACGCAGCTCAAATAACTTCTCGGCGTAATCCTGAGTAAACTTTTTCATTCGCCATTGCCCGCGCTTTACCGGCTCCAGCAGATCATAACGCATAAAGCGCAGCAGAAATTCACGCACGACCACCGGACTGACTTTTACCTGATGTGCCAGTTGGAGCTCGCTGAAGGTATCGCCTGGCATCAACTGGCGCTGG
Source organism: Mixta mediterraneensis (assembly GCF_030283135.1). NCBI lineage: Bacteria > Pseudomonadati > Pseudomonadota > Gammaproteobacteria > Enterobacterales > Erwiniaceae > Mixta > Mixta mediterraneensis. Next base: position 31,512 of record NZ_JASUAZ010000014.1, read on the forward strand.
TTAATCATATTAAAAAACGCCTGCTCGAACTGACTGACCTGCTGTTCTATGGGGGGCTTTAACCCGCTAAAACCGTCATCGTCGGTGGGATCGCGCACAATAACGTAGCTCTCTTCAACCTTTTCCAGCACGCCGCGTTGATGCAGATAATGCAGCGTGTGGCGTACCGTAGTGCGGCTGATATTGAACATTTCGGCCAGCGCAGCCTGCGGCGGCAGAGGCGATCGGATATGGCGCTGAGCAATGCTTTCCAGCATTTGGTTAATCACGTTGTGCCGCAAATTCTGGCTTCGACTCATATCGCCTCCGGTTTTTTATGCATTAAAAACCATTCAAAGCCCAAAAAAATCGTTGTGCTTCACAGATTCCACAGCGGAAATCCACGGGCGGCGCGTGATTCGTCATAAATGCCTGCAAGACAATGGGAGGATCATCATGACGATAATGAAAACGCTGGTTATTGCAGAGCCGCGTAAAATGGTGTGGGCGACACGTGAAACGCCCACGCCCGCCGCAGGCGAAGCGCTGATTAAAATTCTCACCGCCGGCATTTGCGGAACCGATATTCACGCCTGGGCAGGCAATCAGCCTTTCTTTAGTTATCCACGCGTACTGGGCCATGAATTATGTGCCGAAGTGGTCGCGCTGGGCAGCGGCACCTGCGGTTTTACGCCAGGCCAGCGCGTGGCGCTGATCCCTTATCTTGCCTGCCAGCGCTGCGATGCCTGCCAGAGCGGTAAAACCAACTGCTGTGAAAAGATTTCGGTCATCGGCGTGCATCAGGATGGCGGCTTTTGTGAATACCTGAATGTGCCGGTCAGCAACCTGCTGGCTGTGGATGATGTGGCGCCGGAAGCCGCCGCGCTGATTGAACCTTTTGCCATCAGCGCCCACGCGGTACGTCGCGCCGGCATTATTGCCGATGAGCATGTGTTAGTGGTGGGAGCAGGGCCGATTGGCCTTGGCGTGGCCGCGATTGCCGCTACGAGCGGGGCAAAAGTCGTGGTTGCAGATACCAGCGAGTTTCGTCGTCAGCATGTGAAAGACAAGCTGGGCCTGGTGGCGTTACATCCGGCAGACGACGGTTTTTACGACGCGCTGCGTGAACAGTTTAATGGCCGACTGGCGCTAAAAGTGATCGATGCTACCGGCAGCCCGGCAGCGATGAACAACGCGGTAAATTTAATGCGCCACGGTGGCACCATTGTTTATGTCGGCCTGCATAAAGGTGATTTGGTCATCCCTGACAGTGAATTCCATAAAAAAGAAACCACGCTGATGGGCAGCCGCAATGCGACACGTGAGGACTTTGATCACGTCCGGGCGTTGATGGCCAGCGGTAAATTACACGCCGGGATGATGCTGAATAAACATTTTGCTTTCTCGACGCTGGCTGAGACTTTTGAGCCGCAGGTGATTAATAATCGCGAGTTAATCAAAGGGGTTATCCATTTTAATCTTTAATTTTCAGTGCGTTAAAAAAGTGCGTACGTACCGCCTGGGCATCAACCTGTAAAGCGATACGCTGTGTGGGCAGATCGCGAAAAGCATCCTCGCGTGACGCTAACGCGCTGAGTTTACGCACCGTTTGCCCGCTGGCGATGCCTTCGGTAATAACCCGTAGCGGGCTTTCTGTCAGAGTAAAAGCCTGGGGCAAACACAGCCAGGAAATGGTCAGCGTGTCGTGTAGCGCCATGCCGTCAAAGCCTTCTTTCGCCAGGCTGTAAGCAAGGTAAGGACGGCAAATAGCGCTCAATACCGGCTGATTAAGTTGATGCATTTCTTCGCCGCGAATAAGCACTTTGTGAGTAACATCCAGCGGCAATAAAATAACCGGCAATGCTGAGGACAGCACCTGATCGGCAGCGTGCGGATCTTTCCAGATATTGAATTCACTAAACGGCGTCACATTGCCCGCATGTCCGTCGGTGCCAAACGCGCCGCCCATAATCACCAGTTCTTTTACCTGCGAAATGATGTCGGGCGCCTGATTAATGGCGCTGGCGATATTGGTCAGCGGGCCAATCGCCACCAGGGTGATTTCATGCGGCTGCGCACGCACGCTATCAATAATGAACTGCACCGCGCCTGGCGCCTGGTCACTGTAGGTATTCTCGAACGCATCGCCAAGCCCATCCTCGCCATGTAGCTTAGCGGGAGCGCCAGGTGCCAGAGCCAGCGGCCGGGAACAGCCGCGATAAACCGGCGCAACGATTCCCATTTTCTCGCAAAACAGCCGGGCATTTTTCGTTGCCTGATGCACGCTGACATTGCCAAAAACCGTGGTAATGCCAAGCAGACGCTGCGTTTTTGCGGCATATGCCAGCGCAAAGGCATCGTCAACACCAATATCAGTATCAAAAATCAAGGTGCGCATGATGTTCTCCTGGTTAAGGGGAAACCCGCTTAGGTTGGGCATTCCAACCTACTTGAAAGTGCACGGCTGAGCGATAAAAATTCCGCGTTTCGCGTTGCGGTGTCCTTAATTCCCTGAGTTGTCAGTTTTTACTCTGGCACGTATTATCGTCCCCTTAAGGTGATGGCGTTCCACCTTTCCCAACCGCTGTGGATTTAATCTGCGGCTGATGACGCCTGACATAAACCGTAATCCTCGCGCAGGAGCGGCTGTGTCAGGTGCGTTTTTTGCCTCTCACCGCTAGCCTGCGCGTCATTCTTAATCAGGAGCATTATTGATGTTGAAATCACTGTTAGCCGTAATGTTAGGCGGGGCGGTTGGCTGTTCGTTGCGCTGGCTTATTTCGCTGCGTTTTAACGCGCTGTTTCCTAATCTGCCGCCTGGCACGTTGATCGTGAATTTAATCGGCGGCTTTATTATCGGCGCTGCGTTGGCCTGGTTCGTAAAAAATCCGCATATCGACCAGACCTGGAAACTGCTGATCGTCACCGGTTTGTGTGGCGGCCTGACCACTTTTTCCACCTTCTCTGCTGAAATTATCTTGCTGCTACAATCAGGTAAGTATTTCTGGGCGATGTCGAGCGTGTTCATTCACGTTACGGGTTCGTTGCTGATGACCTTTATCGGCTTTGCTGCCATCAATGCGCTGGGGTGATGCCTGACGCGTAAAGGGAGTGAAATCGTCCTTGAAATAACACTTAAGAGGTAGATACTGTTTCAGGTTCTGTAAAGAAAGCGCTGCTGCCAGGCGTGAACAACTGAACCTGAATATTCAGACACCGATTAATCCAGACGATTAAGGAGCCCGTTAATGAGCCATAACCCTAAATTCCTTAACCTGGTGTTGTTACACGGTGGGCCCGAGCAAAAATTGCAGGCGGCACAGGCGGCGGGTTTCGATCAGGTCGAAATCTGGCGTGAGGATGTGCAAGCCAGCGAGCAGGGCGCTGCAGCGTTAGCGCAATTTGCGGATCAGCAAGGGATAGGTTTTACCAATTTGCAGGTATTACGCGATTCTACCGGCACGTCCGCTGGCTTACGTATCCAGAAGCGTGAAGAGTTGCGCCAGTTTATCCAGATGGCGCAGGCGCTGGGCTGTGACACTATTCAGGCGCCCGCCAGTACGCGTGAAGATTGCATTCCCGAACGCATTGATGATGATTTGCGTTGGATGGCATCGGAAGCCGCGCGCTATAAAATGCGCATTATGTACGAGCCAATGGCATGGTGTAGCGTTGATAATACGTTGCCGCTGGCATGGGAACGCTTGCAGCGCCTCGATCAGCCCAATATCGGTCTGGTGGTCGATCTGTTCCACATTTGTGCCCCTGGCGGCGATGCATCGCAGCTGGACGGCATTCCCGCCGATCGTATTTATGAAGTGCAACTGTGCGATATGGCAGAAAGACCGTCGCAGGATAAACAAGCGTTAATCGATATGGCGCGTCATCAGCGCTTGCTGCCGGGTGACGGCATTATCGAAATTGAACAGTTTGTCGATAAACTGAAAAGCGTTGGTTATCAAGGTCCGGTTGGGATTGAAGTCTTTAACGATGCGCTTAAACGCTTGCCGCCGGCCGAAGCGGCACAACAAGCGTGGCAAGCGTTGAATCGTTACTGGCCTTAATCCTGTAAACACTGCGCGATAAACGCTACAGCATCCATCGCGCCCTGGGCAGAAATCGTATGTCCGGTATTAGGTTCAAACCGCGTTTCGGTGGCGATGCCAGCGCTTTTAAGCCGCTCTGTCGCTGACTCGCTTTCGCGCCACGGAATAACCTCGTCGGCGCGTCCATGAATCAGCAAAACCGGCGTATAAGCTTGCGGCGTAAGCGGACCATCAAACGCCAGTCGGCCTGAAAAAGCGACCACGCCCGCCAGCGGATGGCGTCCGCTTGCCAACGCATCCAGCGCCATAATCGATCCTTGTGAAAAACCTACCAGCATGACGTTTTCCCAGCGATCGGCCATGCCGTTTTGCGCCATGATCGCGCTGATTGTGGCGTCAAATGCATCCCGCGCTGCACGCACGCGGGCTGGGCGGTTCTTTGCAGTTACGCCTGTCAGGCTAAACCATTGATACCCGAACCCTTGCTCAAAGGCGTAAGGCGCATCTGGCGAAGCAAACGCCACATCCGGTAAAAATGATGACCAATGCCGACCAATCGGTGCAAGATCGTCGCCGTTGCTGCCTACGCCATGCAGAAAAATCACCAGTGCTTTTGCCATGTTTATTCCTTGAAAACCGTAATGACTCAGGGCTGGGTCTGGCGGACCATACAGTTGAGATGCAATGTGTTGATTGAATAATGACCGGGCTGATGTGATCGATACTAACAGTTCCACGCATGGTAACAAATTTCCGATCGCCGACAAGGCGATCCATCACGATGGCTGGCAGCCATAGACGGGTAAATAAGCGGCTCGCAACCTTCACATTAGGTGCCATCGCGCTTCCCCTATCTCCAAAAACCTGCTTGACTGATCGCTCGCCCGAACCTATCTGGAGTTGTTGATGTCGCTGATTCACCTGACTTCATTAGCGGAAATCGCTGCCGCCGAGTGGGATGCGATCTTACCTGACGATCAACCTTTTTTACGCCATGCTTTTCTTGCCAGCCTTGAGGAGAGCGGCAGTGTGCGCGCTGAATCCGGCTGGCAGCCCGATCACCTGTTGTGGCGCGAAAACGGCATATTACGTGCCGCAATCCCCGGCTACCGCAAACGCCATTCAATGGGCGAATACGTCTTTGATCACGCGTGGGCCGATGCCAGCCAGCGCGCAGGCATTCGCTATTATCCCAAATGGCTCGGCGCGATCCCTTTTAGCCCGGTGACTGGCGCGCGCTTGCTCGGTGACGCCAGTGCAGTCGCTCAGCTGCTGGTTGCCTTACCGGAAACGCTGCGCAAAAGCGGCCTGAGCAGCGCGCATATTAATTTCACTGATGCACAGGCTAACCGGTTATTGCAAAGTGAAAACTGGCTGGCACGGTTGGGGCTTCAATATCACTGGCACAATCGCGGCTATCGCGACTTCCAGGATTTTCTCGACACGCTAATGTCACGTAAGCGCAAACAGTTGCGCAAAGAGCGTGAACAGGTAATGCAGAGCGGCTTCGAATTTGACGGCTATCGTGGCGATCAGCTGCGTGAGGAGCAGTGGGATTTTGTTTATACCTGCTACGCCAATACCTACGCGGTACGCGGTCAACGGCCTTATCTGACGCGTGATTTCTTTAGCCTGCTGGCTGAGCGGATGCCACAAAATATCCGCGTTGTGATTGCACGCCTACAGCAGCAACCGGCCGCGATGGCGTTTTACCTCAAGGATGGTAAAGCACTCTATGGGCGTTATTGGGGATGTCTGGCAGAGTTCGATCGGCTGCACTTTGAAACCTGCTTCTATCAGGGAATGGATTTTGCTATCGCCGAAGGATTGCAGCGCTTTGATGCGGGGGCGCAAGGGGAGCATAAACTGGTGCGCGGCTTCGAGCCGCTGATCACCCATTCGTGGCATTACTTAATGCATCCGGGCCTGCGCGAAGCCGTGAATGAATTTCTTCAGCAGGAAAGAGAGGGCGTGCGCGCCTGGGCTGAGGAAGCGCGCGACGCCTTACCCTATCGACGTGGTGATTAATCGGCGCCGACGAAACCACCGGTTTGATGTTGCCATAAGCGGGCGTACAGGCCGTTTTGTGCCAGCAGTTCGCGGTGGCTGCCCATCTCGACAATCTCACCTTTCTCCAGCACGACTAAGCGATCCATTTTCGCGATGGTTGATAAACGGTGCGCAATGGCGATCACCGTTTTACCCTGCATCAACGATTCCAGGCTTTCCTGAATGGCTGCTTCGACTTCCGAATCAAGCGCGGAGGTCGCTTCATCCATAATCAGAATTGGCGCGTCTTTCAGTAATACGCGCGCAATCGCCACACGTTGACGTTGACCGCCCGACAACTTCACGCCGCGCTCACCAACGTGCGCATCTAATCCGGTGCGTCCCAGCGAATCGGACAGTAACGGAATAAATTCATCGGCACGGGCACGATGAATTGCCGTCGCCAGTTCCTGCTCGCTGGCATCGGGGCGTCCATACCGCAAGTTTTCACGGATTGAGCGGTGTAACAGCGAGGTATCCTGAGTGATCATGCCAATCTGGCCGCGCAGGCTCTCCTGCGAGACGTCTGCAATGTTTTGATTATCAATCATAATGCGGCCACCGTTTAGGTCGTACAGCCGCAGCAGTAAATTCACCATAGTGGATTTGCCTGCGCCAGACGGGCCAATCAGTCCAATTTTCTCACCGGGTTTAATGTCGAGGTTGAGGCGGTTAATGACCTGACGGCCACCGCCGTAATCGAAGCGCACATCTTCAAAACGGATATTGCCGCGTGTGACTTCCAGCGCTTTAGCCTTTGGTACATCCTGCACGCTGAGCGGCTGGGCAATGGTATTCAGGCCATCCTGCACCATGCCGATATTTTCGAAAATGCCGTTCACTACCCACATAATCCAGCCAGACATATTCACCAGGCGGATCACCAGGCCGGTCGCCAGCGCGATGGCGCCGACGCTAATCAGCGATTCACTCCATAACCACAGCGCCAGCCCGGAGGTGGAGACAATCAGCAGGCCGTTCAGCGCTGACAGCGTTAAATCCATACTGGTCACCATGCGGCTGGCATGCTGTGTTTTATCGGTTTGCTCCTGGATGGCTTCACGGGCGTATTGACGTTCTAAATCGCTGTGGGCGAACAGTTTGATGGTGGCGATATTGGTGTATCCATCCACAATGGTTCCCATCAATTTTGAGCGCGCTTCCGACGACACCACCGAACGCGCTTTCACGCGTGGCACAAAGAAACGCAGCGAGGCGCTATACGCAATAATCCAGATCACCAGGGGGATCATCAAACGCCAGTCCGCCTCGGCGAACAAGAACAGCGAGGTCACGGCATAAATCAGCACGTGCCAGATAGCGTCTACCAGCTGCACCGCAGAATCACGCAGCGCGTTGCCCGTTTGCATAATGCGCTGTGCAATGCGCCCCGCGAAATCGCTCTGAAAGAAATTCAGGCTCTGACGCAACACATAATTGTGGTGTTGCCAGCGGATCATGCTGGTCATACTGGGATTAATACTCTGATGTACCAGCATGTCATGCAGAGCAATAAAAACTGGCCGCAGGATCAGCGCGACAAAACCCATCCACAATAAAATTCGCCCGTTATCACTGAACAGGCTGGCGGGTGTTGAATGGTTAACCAGGTCAATAATGCGGCTTAAATAGCTGAAAAGCGCTACTTCAATCAGCGCTGATCCTAGCCCCACGACCAGTAGCGCGGCGAAACTGGGCCACACCTGACGCAGGTAATAAAGATAGAAAGGCCAGACTGAGGATGGCGGCGTATCGGTGGGAGCATCCTGAAAAATATTGATAAAACGTTCAAAACGACGATACAACATAGATTCACTCTTTCCGTCCCATGAAGAGTTACAGCTTAGTGCAATAAAACCTATCGTCTAACAGGAGAAAATATGGAAATTATTATTCGTGGACGTGAACCAGGCGATGCTGCGACTTATCAGCGTTTGTACAGCCATCCTGATGTTTATCCCTGGACGCTACAAATGCCGTATCCAAGCGTAGCCACGTGGGAAAAGAAATTTATAAAAATGGACGCTGAAGGTTATATCGCCTTTATCGCCGAAATTGATCGCCAGATGGTGGGCGAGTTAACGCTGTTTGTCGATAATAAGCCGCGTACCCGCCATTGCATCAGCTTTGGCATCGGCGTTGATCCCGCCTTTAGCGGACGTGGAGTAGGCGAGCGTCTGATTCGTACTGGCATAGAATATGCACAAAACTGGTTGGGCGTGACGCGCATCGAACTGGAAGTGTTTCACGATAATCACCGTGCGCTGCGCTTGTATGAACGTCTCGGCTTTGAGCGCGAAGGTGTGCGTCGGCAGGCATCGCTGCGGGAAGGTAAACTGCATGATGTGGTGATGATGGCGACGTTATTGCCTGCCAGATAAAGAACGGAGCAGCCGTTCAGCTGCTCCGGTTTCGCATTTATTTACTTTTTTCAACGTACTGCTGCATATTCTGTTTAGCGACCAGCTCAAAGGGGATCCATTGATGCGAATCGACTTTTTCGCCTTTCATTAAACGTTGTGCCACTTCAACCGATTTTTTGCCCTGTCCAATCCCATCCTGAAAAACCGTGACCTGCATACCGCCTTTAGCCAGCGATTTTAATCCGTCTGGTGTCGCATCAATACCGCCGATCAGAATGGTTTTATTCGGTTTCGTCTGTGCAATTGCCATGGTGGCACCGATCGCCATCTCGTCATTATTCGCGGCGACAATATCAATGTCTTCGCCATTCGACAGCCAGTTAATCATCAGATCCACGCCTTCGCTACGCGAGTAATTGGCGGTCTGTTTCAGCACGACTTTCATATTGGGATATTTCGCGACGACCTGTTCAACGTCTTTGGTGCGCTGCAATGCGCCGGCATCGGTCAGATTGCCGATCATAATGGCGACGTTGCCGCGATAGTTGGCCATCTTCGCCAGCGCTTCCATTTGCAGCACGCCTGATTCGCGTTCGTCAGAGCCAACAAACACGACGCCTGGCGGCAATGCCTTATTGCCGGGTGAACGGTTCACGAATACCAGCGGGATCTTCGCCTGTTGCGCCAGCTTAGCCAGCACCGGTGTACTGGCCGAATCGACCGGATCGACGATGATGGCATCCACACCTGAACCGATAAAACTTTGCACCTGATCGGTTTGTCGCCCGACATCGCCGCGTGCGTCCTCAAACTGCGTTTCCAGTCCGCGCGCTTTTGCTTCTTTATCAATCGCCTGTCGAATAATAGTCAAAAAGTTTTGGTCAAAGTAGGCCATCGACACGCCAATTTTTTCAGCCAGCGCAGAAGTGGAGACACCTAACAGGCACAGCAATACAAATGCGTTTTTCTTCATCGCAAACTCCGCAGGGTATTTTAGAATTTTATTTTCATTCAAAAATAAAATGGTTGAATGAATTCATTTGTAGCCTAAGTGTCGGCCCGCGCTTTGGCAACTTGCTGATTTTACTGTTGCTAACGGGTGCACATTTTGCTGAAAAATAGAGGGCGCATAGCTGTCATAGTGACCGATTTCTTCGACCTGGCGCACATTCCACAGCAAAAACAGGATTCTTTTTTGGCTTATGTGCAGCGTCGCACTGCGTGTTGTGGCAGATGCCAAAATTTCCGGCAAATGCGTCTGATAATCTCACCAATCGCACAATGACCTTTTATTGCTCTTCTATCTATATTGCCTGGACAGGGGAATTTCAGCGGTATTCCTGAAAAAAATCTTTGCGGCATGGAGCTGCCCCTTTTTAAGGAATTCACCTCATGTTGAAAGATAAACGCGTGACCAAAACGACGCATGTTCGCATCTGGATATTGTGTTTGATCTTGTTCTTATCGGTTGTGGCATATGCCGACCGCTCGATCCTGTCGATCTCCGGATCGGCGATCAAAGAGGAGTTTGGCCTGTCAGCGATCCAACTTGGACTGATCCTGTCGGCATTTAGCTGGGCTTACGTGATCGGCCAGATCCCCGGCGGCCTGTTTCTTGACCGTTTTGGCGCCAAAAAAGTGTATGGCGTGACGCTGGTTCTCTGGTCAATAGCCACCATTGCGATGGGCTTTGTCGGTGAGTTTTCCAGCGGTATGACCGGTGCGTTGGTGCTGATGTTCGGCCTGCGCTTTGTGCTGGGATTGATTGAAGCGCCAAGTTTTCCGGCCAACGCCCGCGTGGTTATCATGTGGTTTCCTGGCGCGGAACGCGGTCGCGCCTCTTCGCTGTTTAGTTCGGCGCAATACTTCGCTGTCGCCATATTCTCACCGCTTTCCGGCTGGCTGGTATCACGCTACGGCTGGGAATGGCCGTTCTTCGTATTAGGCGGCATTGGCGTGGTGACCGTGCTTGTCTGGGCCAGTTATATGCGTGAACCGCGAAATCATACAGGCGTATCGGAAACGGAGCTGCGCCACATTGTTGATGGGGGCGGGCTGGTGGATATTGACTCCGCGAAAACGCTGAAGGAGCGTCCGGTGCTGAGCAAAGCGATATTCAGGAAATTGCTGACTAACCGTATGTTATGGTGCGCCTACCTCGGACAGTATTGCATCATTGCGCTGAGCTATTTCTTTATCACCTGGTTCCCTATTTATCTGGTGCAGGCGCGCGGCATGAATATTCTTGATGCCGGTTTAGCCACTATTGCTCCGGCGCTGTTCGGTTTCCTCGGTGGTATTAGCGGCGGTTACATCTCTGACAAGCTGCTCGCGCACGGCTGGAGCGTTTCCTGGGCACGCAAAACTCCTTATATCGTTGGTATGCTGATGGCGGCAAGTCTGACGCTGGCGGCGGTGATCCCCAGCAATGTCGGCATTATCGCCATTATGTCGTTTGCCTTTTTTGGCAAAGGTGTGGCGGCAGGAGCGGGCACCTGGACGGTGATCAGCGATACCGCGCCAAAAGAAGCGGTTGGCCTGGCTGGCGCGATTTTTAACGGCATCGGTAATATCGCCGGTTTCGTCACGCCACTGCTGTTTGGCATCATCGTCGGTTTGACCGGCAGCTACAGCATTGGACTGGCATTTGTCGGCGCCCACTGCGTGCTTGCCGCCGTGCTGTTCCTGTTTGTCATGGGCCCAATCGAGCGTGTCGGTAAAGAACAGCCGGTCAGTAAGGAAAGCTTCGAAAGACAGAGGGAAGAAGAGAGCATCAAAGCAATTTAACGTGCGGATAAAGGACATTCTTGCCGCCGCGTTTGATGAAAAAACGTGAGGCACCTTTACGTATTATCGCCTCTGAGAAAAGCAGGGTGCTTATCTCAGAGGCTGATCCACAATCGACGCGCTGATGATGCGCTGAGAAATCGCATCTTATTAATCAGCGCCTGTCTCTCGCTTCTCCGCCCCTGTTACTCATCCGCAACGTGACCATTGGTTCTCAGCCGATCGCTACGTTACGCAATGCAGCGTTCCAGATCGTCAGCAGAAAGATCGCGCATACCTTTTTCGGAGCAGGCACCGCTATGTTTCAGCAGAACAAGCCGAACGTGTGGGCGATGTTTAACAAGGCTGGCTTCAGAGCCGGTTGCGAAACAATTTAATTTGCTGAAAAATCAGTGGATAAACCGATAAAAATCGCGAGGCACTGCTAAGGTGTGCGGCGTGTAGACTGTTATTGATAAGGCGCGCTTGCCTGGATTTGTGAAAATGGATTGAAATAAATTTGCCGTTCATCGGTTATAATGCCTCACTTATTGGTAAATTACTGGAAGCTTATGGAACGTTTTACCGAAAATCTGATGTATGCATCGCGCTGGTTATTGGCTCCGGTTTACATTGGCCTTTCGCTGGGATTGCTGGCGCTAACCATCAAATTTTTTCAGGAAATTTTTCACCTGTTGCCCGGCATTTTTAGCATTGCGGAAAACGATCTGATTCTGCTGCTGCTGTCGCTGGTAGACATGACGCTGGTTGGCGGCCTGCTGGTTATGGTGATGCTGTCGGGTTATGAGAATTTTGTTTCTAAACTCGACATTGATGAAAATAAAGAGAAGCTGAGCTGGCTGGGAAAGATGGATTCCGGCTCGCTGAAGAATAAAGTCGCGGCCTCGATTGTGGCAATTTCTTCTATTCATTTGTTGCGCGTCTTTATGGAAGCGCGCAATGTCACTAATGACAAGCTAATGTGGTATGTGATTATTCACCTGACGTTCGTGCTCTCGGCATTTGTCATGGGCTGGCTGGATAAGATGTCGCGTGGTGAGAAACAAGGGCATTAAAACTGATCGTCTGCTTACGGGTCCTCAGTGAGGGCCCGGTACAAAAAGCCTCGCCTTCAGCTCATCCGGGGCCGCTCGTGTGCTCTGCCAGCTCTGATACTTTCTCTTCATCATGGCAAAAATAGCGGCATCTTTACTGGCTGTCTCTTTAGCGGGATCGGCATTATCGACCGGAGCCAACGTTGTTAGCCTGACCCTGCTTTGCCGCCCCGCCTTAAAAACTGATCCTTCAGCCTGACAATTCTTGTGCCAGGCTTAGAGATAATCTCGAATTAAGACGGATCACTATGGATTTTCTTGCCTGGACAGCCGCAACGGGTTGCCTGTTGTTGCTAATGTCACTGGCTTCCGGTTGGATACACCGTGGGCCGGTCACTCCATTCGGCCTCTTTTTGGTTGCGGGCTTGCTGTGTGGCCCATGGATGTTTAACGTCCTGCAAATTGACATACTCAGCCATGCCGATCTGGTGGCGCATATCACCGAAATTACCATGGCGGCGTCCCTGTTTATTACCGGCCTGAAGCTGCGTCTGCCGCTCAAAGCCCACAGCTTGCGTACCGGCGTTCGGCTGGCGTTTCCTGCCATGCTGTTGACCGTGATGGCGATGACCGTATTGGTGCACTGGCTTATTGGCTTTGACTGGCCGCTAGCGCTGGCGTTTGGGGCGATTGTGGCGCCTACCGATCCGGTGCTGGCAAGTCTGATTTCAGTTAACGATGCACGCGATGATGATTCGCTGCGCGTGGCGATCTCCAGTGAAGCGGGAATGAATGACGGTTCCGCTCTGCCGTTGCTGGTACTGGCATTACTGCTGTTCAACGGGCAGAGCCTGAACGGTGCGTTGCTGACGCAGTGGGGCGCAAGAGAGGTGCTGTGGGCGATTGGCGGCGGGCTGCTGACAGGGTTCGTCCTTGGGCGAATAATCGGTTTGCTGGCAACCCACTTGCGCAGCGCGAATGGCGATGTCGCGCCTAATGACTTTCTTGCCCTGGCGTTAATTGCGCTAAGTTATGCGCTGGCGCAATGGTTAGGGGCATCCGGTTTCCTCGCCGCCTTTGCCGCCGGTGTGGGTTTGCGCCGTGCCGAGCTACGCGTGTTCAAACGTTATCAGTCGGATGATATGTCTGAGGATGAGCGTGTAATGCCTGCCGAAGCGCTGGTAAACCCCAATAAACGTATGGAACAGCAAGGCAACGGCATGGTCAAGTCGGTAGGGCTGGTGGTAGGGGATGCGCTATCGTTTGGCGATACTATCGAACGCTTGCTGGCTGCGTTGATGATGGTGGTGCTGGGCGTGACGCTGGTGCATCACTGGAACCTTAACGGCGTGCTGCTCGGACTGTTGCTGTTTGTGGTGGTCCGGCCGTTGGCGGTATGGCTTGTGACCATTGGCGGCGGCATTCCCATGGCGCAACGATTGCTGATCGGCTGGCTGGGAATTCGCGGTATCGGTAGCCTCAACTATATTGCCTTCGCCTGGGTTCATGGCATGGAGGGAGAACAGGCCGAGTTGATGGTTGATATGGCGCTGACGCTGGTGGTGTGCAGCATTGTGATTCATGGCGTAACGGTGACACCGCTGCTTAACTGGCGGCAGAAACGGCTTGAAGCGCGCCATCGCAATCAATAATTTTCTTAACCCGATAAAACAGGAGTATTAAATGAAAACGACGCAAATACTGCTGCTGGGCATGCTGGTTTCCGGCAGCGCACTGGCTGCTGATGATAATGAACAAAATGTCTATGCCAGCCAGTTGTGTCACATTGTCAGCAGCGAACATTCGACCTCTAATGCTGACCAGTACGTTGAGAAAATGAAATCAAATGTGGCGCAAAGCCAGTCGTCATCTGCAATGAAAAAGCCGGAATTTGATGAGGATACCGCGCATGATGTCGTCAGCGCATGGCTGCAATTAGGGGATGACGAGCGCGCCAAATTGCGTTCGGATGAGCAGCAGTGTGAACAAGCCGTCATGGCCCAGTTTCAGCAAGAAGATTAATACCGCCCGCTTCACTCACATACAAACGCGTCTTTTCGACGCGTTTTTTTATGGATTTTAAGGTAAAGTTGCGGACATAATCGCCAGTATCTGGCACTGGATTCGTCTCTACTATTACCGCAGCGAGCCGCAATGGTTGGCTGATTCGTTTGGCATTAAATAACAGGCATTATGATTACGCGTCGACACTTTATTCTCGGCTCGGGAGCGCTCGCGCTTTCGATGACGACCGGCAAATTGTTTGCCCGTAATGACATCGTTCCTCTCTGGCCGGATGAACCTCCCGGCGGCGGCGGCCCGTCCGGTGAGCTACATGTCAGCAAAAATGGCTCCTGGTCGAATATCGTGAGTCCGGCAATTCAGCGTTTTAATCCGGAAAATCCTAACGGTGAGGCCGTATTAATCGCGGCGGGTGGGGGCTATCGCTGGATTGGCATGGGGCGCGAAGCCTGGCCAGTCGCACGCTGGCTTAATACAAATGGCTATACCGCCTATGTATTGAGCTATCGTCTGCCCCATGAGAAGTGGCAAGCTGGGCACCTGGCACCGCTACAGGATGCGCAGCGCGCTATTCGCCTGGTGCGCTCGTTTGAGCGCAAGGTGCATGTGCTGGGCTTCTCAGCCGGTGGGCATCTGCTGGGGATGGCAGCAGCCCGACCCGATTTTGCGTCTTACGCCCCCCAGGATCCACTGGATGAGATGGTGCCAAACGTTGACAGCGTTGGCATGATTTATCCGGTCATTACGCTCGAAATGCCCTATCAGCACACCACGACGCATTTGATGATGGTGGGAAAAAATGCCACACCACAGGATGAGGCCAGCTGGTCGGTGCAAAACTATGTCACGCGTAACTATCCGCCGACGTTTTTAGCGCAGGCTGAAGACGATCGCACGTCCAGTCCTTTCAACACCGAGTTAATGCGCAACACCTGTCGCCGCAATCATGTGCCGGTTGAGCTGATTCAGATTAGCGAAGGCGGTCACGGCTTTGGTTTGGGGAAAGCAGGCACGCCTGCTGCGTTGTGGGATCAAGCCTATGTGCGCTGGCTGGAGCGGTTTAATTAACCGGCGTTGGCATATATGGCCGCATCGTCAAAGAAGTAAAAAGGCTACGTTGGTCCGGGCGGCAGGAAAAAAATTACCCTGTGCTGGAAAACAGGGTAATTTAAAGGCGATCAGCGTTTTTGCCTGAGCGGTTTAGCGCATCGTCACAAACTCTTCCGATGCTGTCGGGTGAATCGCCACAGTATTATCGAAATCTTGCTTAGTCGCGCCCATTTTTAACGCCACCGCGAAGCCCTGTAGCATTTCATCCATACCGAAACCAATGCCGTGAATGCCAACAATCTTCTCTTCTTTACCCACACAAACCAGCTTCATCCGGCACGGCTGACGATGTTGTGTGACTGCGGTGTACATAGCAGTGAAGGAGGATTTGTACACTTTCACCTGGTCATCGCCGTACTGCTCACGTGCCTGTGGTTCAGTTAACCCCACAGTACCAATTGGCGGATGGCTGAATACAACGGTTGGGATATTGTTGTAATCCAGATGTTCATCCGGCTTGTTGTTAAACAAGCGCTCAGAAAGGCGACGACCCGCCGCGACGGCAACTGGCGTCAACTCAACCGCACCCGTATTATCGCCCACGGCGTAAATACCTGACACGTTGGTGTTCTGGAATTTATCGACCTTGATATAGCCTTTTTCGTCCAGCTCCACGCCCGCCACATCAATATTCAGCGTGTCGTTAGCGGGTTCGCGACCAATCGCCCACACCAGACAATCAACGGTTTGCTCGCTACCCCCCTCTAGCTGCAGCGTCAGGCTGCCATCCGCGTTTTTGATTACGGCTTTTGGAACCGCATGCGTATGCAGTCTGGGGCCTTCAGCGTTCATCACTTCAACCAGGGTTTCGGTGATCAACGGATCAAAGGTTCGCAGCGGTGCATGTTTACGCACAAACAGATGCGTTTCTGAGCCTAACGCATTCACCACGCCTGCCAGTTCAACCGCGATATAGCCTGCACCGACCACGGCGGTACGCTTTGGCAGCGCATCGAGTTCAAAAAAACCGTCAGAATCAATGCCATATTCGGCTCCTGGAATGCCCGGATGGCTCGGACGTCCACCGGTGGCAATCAGGATATGATCGGCGGTAATGGTTTCGCCGTTTACTTCCACCGTGTGCGCATCAACAAAACGGGCAAAGCCTTTAATCACCTCGACATTATTCTTGCCTAGCACGTTGTCATACGAGGTATGGATACGGTCGATATAGGCGCTGCGGTTTTTCACCAGGGTTGCCCAGTCGAAGCGATTGACCGTAGTATCAAAACCGTAATCGGGTCCATAAAGATGAATAGCTTCGGCAATCTGCGCAGCATGCCACATTACCTTCTTTGGCACGCAACCCACGTTGACGCAGGTGCCGCCCAACTCTTTAGCTTCAATCAGAGCACATTTCTGTCCATGCATTGCCGCACGGTTAATTGACGCGATGCCGCCGCTGCCGCCGCCAATGGCGAGATAGTCAAAATGTCGGGTCATTGCTATATCCATTCGGTTGCAAGAAAAATTGGCATAGAGTGTAACGCTGCGGGTCGAATTGACGCAAAGTTTGCACCTATGATTGTAATAGGGTTAAATTTTTCCATCTTTTACAGGGAAGCATAGCATGCGTCTCACTTTTCTTGGCACTGGCGGCGGTGCGCCCAGCCTGCAACGCAATGTGTCTGCCATCGCTTTTACGCACTCTATCCGCGGGGAAACCTGGCTGTTTGATTGCGGCGAAGGCACGCAGCATCAGTTCATGCGCAGCGCACTGAAACCGGGGCGGCTAGATAAGATTTTTATCACTCATTTGCATGGCGATCATATTTTTGGTCTGCCCGGCTTACTCACCAGCCGTTCTATGGCCGGGCTGACGGAGCCGTTCACCGTGTACGGACCGAAAGGCATTAAAGCCTTTATCGAAACCGCGCTGTCGCTCAGTGGTTCCTATACCAGCTATCCGTTGGAAATTATAGAGATCGAGGCGGGAACGGTGCTGGATAACGGCGAGTTTCGCGTCACTGCCTGGCCGCTTAATCATGTTATCGAATGCTTTGGGTATCGCATTGAACAATATGATAAGCCGGGTTTTCTTGATGCCTTGCGCCTGAAAGCCGAAGGCGTGCCGCGCGGTCCCTGGTATCAGCAGTTGAAGCAGGGTAAAACCATTACGCTGGAAGATGGCCGGGAATTTAACGGCGCTGATTATCTTGGTCCCGCTACCAAAGGCAAAACGCTGGCGATTTTCGGCGATACCGCGCCGACGGACGTTGCGCTACAACTGGCCGCGAATGTTGATGTCATGGTGCATGAAACCACGCTTGAAGCGGAAATGATGGAGAAGGCTAACGGGCGCGGACATTCAACTACGCTCCAGGCAGCCGAGGCGGCAAAGAAAGCCGGTGCAAAACGCATGATTGCCACTCATTTCAGTTCACGTTATTTACCACAGGATATGGCGCGCCTGTTGGCAGAATGTCAGTCTGTCTTTCCTGCTACCGAGTTGGCGCATGATTTCGCGGTATTCGACATTTAGGATGGGCGGGGCAGGCAAAACAGCAGGGGCATGACAGGAAACGTTGCTGCACATAATCTGACAGGGGTATCGTCGAGGGTAACAGCCGCGACAGAGATTATCGCGGCTAAACGTCGGGTTACTCTGGCACGACCTGCGTCACGCTGAAGTTTCCCGTACCGGCCGGAACCAGTTTTTGATGCAGCCACGGCAACAGCGTTTTCATCTGGCCCGCCAGTTTCCAGGGTGGATTGATAACAATCATACCGGATGCTGTCATACCGCGCTGGGCGCTATCAGGGCGAACCGCCAGCTCAATTTGCAATATATTTCGAATGCCGGTGGCTTCCAGATCGCGCAGCATATGTTTGATCTGCTGGCGCAATACGACCGGATACCACAACGCGAAAATGCCAGTACTAAAGCGTTTGTGGCCTTCCTGGATACCTTTTACCACTGCCTGATAATCGCTTTTCATCTCATACGGCGGATCGATCAAAATCAGTCCACGGCGTGATGGCGGAGGCAGCCTGGCTTTCAGCTGTTGATACCCATCGGCACGCTCAACGCGTGCGCGACTGTCTTTGCTGAATTCGTTGCGCAACAGCGGATAATCGCTGGAATGCAGCTCTGTCAGCTGTAATTTATCGTCTTCACGTAACAGATGACGCGCAATTAACGGCGAGCCTGGATAATAACGCAGCGTATCACCACGATTGAGGGCATGAATCGCGTCAAAATAAGGTTGCAGCAATTCTGGCGCATCGGGCTGCTGCCAGATACGTGAAATGCCTTCCAGATATTCGCCAGTGCGTTCAGCGTGTTCACCGCTCAGTTGATAACGTCCTGCACCTGCATGTGTATCGAGATAAAAGAACGGTTTTTCTTTTTCTTTGAGCGCGCTGATAATCAGGCTCTGTACGGTATGTTTCAGCACATCGGCATGGTTGCCGGCGTGAAAACTGTGGCGATAGCTCAGCATAAAAAATGGGATTTCCGAGGTTGCAGCTAAAATGGGATACAGCGATGTGCGGGATTATAACGCCAGACGCGAACAATTGCTGACGTTTCGCATTGTCCACTCTTATTTGCACCGCTTTGTTGATGTTTCACGGCTTTTTACACCCTGAACCGGACAACTGCCCGTTTCTTCCGCGCCTCGCCTTGCCTGCCATTGATTTTCGCTACACTTAGCCGCATGTTACTAAGATTGCATTGCGCGACCCGTCGCGCTTCATACATTGATAAAGGACTGCGCTATGACCAATCCGTTACTCACTTCTTTTACCCTTCCGCCATTTTCTGCTATTCAGCCTGAGCATGTAGTTCCTGCCGTTACCGAGGTATTGAACGATTGCCGTGCGATGGTGGAAAAAGTGGTGGCGCAAGGCGCACCTTACACCTGGGATAATCTGGTTCAGCCGTTAGCCGAAACCGACGATCGCCTTGGCCGTATCTTCTCGCCGGTTAGCCATCTTAATTCGGTGAAAAACAGCCCGGAGCTGCGTCAGGCATACGAGCAAACGCTGCCGCTACTGTCAGAATACAGTACCTGGGTCGGTCAGCATGAGGGGTTGTATCAGGCGTACCGCAACCTGAAAGAAGGCGACAATTACGCGGCCCTGGATTTAGCACAGAAGAAAGCGGTAGATAATGCGCTGCGTGATTTTGAACTTTCCGGCATTGGCCTGGCAAAAGATAAGCAAAAGCGTTATGGCGAAATCGCTGCGCGCCTCTCCGAACTGGGTTCTGCTTACAGCAACAATGTGCTGGATGCCACGATGGGCTGGAGCAAACTGATCGCTGATGAAAATGCGCTGGCGGGTATGCCGGAAAGCGCGATGGCCGCCGCAAAAGCACAGGCGGAAGCCAAAGAGCAGGAAGGCTGGCTGTTAACGCTGGATATTCCAAGCTACCTGCCGGTCATGACCTATTGCGACAATGCCGCGCTACGTGAAGAGATGTATCGCGCTTACTCGACGCGTGCTTCCGATCAAGGCCCGAACGCCGGTAAATGGGATAACGGCCCGATCATGGCGGAAGAGCTAGCACTGCGACACGAGCTGGCTGAGCTGCTGGGCTTTGATTCCTTTGCTCACAAATCGCTGGCGACCAAGATGGCCGAAAGCCCGTCACAGGTGATCGATTTTCTCAACGATTTGGCGAAGCGCGCCCGCCCGCAAGGCGAAAAAGAGCTGGCACAGCTTCGCGCCTTTGCAAAAAAAGAACATGGCGTTGATAACCTGAATCCATGGGATCTCACTTATTACGGCGAGAAACAGAAGCAACATCTTTACACTATCAGCGATGAGCAACTGCGTCCTTATTTCCCGGAATCGCGCGCGGTGGCGGGCTTGTTTGAAGTGGTAAAACGCATTTACGGCATCAGCGCCAAAGAGCGCACCGATGTAGATGTTTATCATCCGGATGTGCGTTTCTTCGACCTGTTTGACGAAACCGGTGAATTACGCGGCAGCTTCTATCTCGACCTGTACGCACGGGAGCACAAACGTGGCGGGGCATGGATGGATGACTGCGTCGGCCAAATGCGTAAAGCTGATGGCAGCCTGCAAAAACCGGTGGCCTACCTCACCTGTAACTTCAACCGCCCGGTGAAGGGCAAGCCAGCGCTGTTCACGCATGATGAAGTGATCACGCTGTTCCACGAATTTGGTCACGGTTTGCACCATATGCTTACGCGCGTGGAAACGCCGGGCGTTGCGGGCATCAGCGGTGTGCCGTGGGATGCCGTCGAACTGCCAAGTCAGTTTATGGAAAACTGGTGCTGGGAGCCGGACGCGCTGGCCTTTATCTCCGGTCATTATGAAACCGGCGAGCCGCTGCCAAAAGCGTTGCTGGATAAAATGCTGGCGGCCAAGAACTACCAGGCGGCGCTGTTTATCCTGCGTCAGCTGGAATTTGGCCTGTTTGATTTCCGTCTGCATACCGAATTCAATCCGGAAAAAGGCGCGCAAATCCTGGAAACCCTGCGTGAAGTGAAAAACCTTGTTGCTGTCGTACCCAGCCCGGAATGGGGACGCTTCCCGCATGCTTTCAGCCATATCTTTGCAGGTGGCTATGCAGCCGGTTATTACAGCTATTTGTGGGCGGATGTGCTGGCTGCTGATGCTTACTCGCGCTTTGAAGAGGAAGGTATTTTTAACCGTCAAACCGGCCAGTCCTTCCTCGACACTATCCTGACGCGCGGGGGCTCAGAAGAGCCAATGGCGCTGTTTAAACGCTTCCGGGGTCGCAAGCCACAGCTGGATGCGATGCTGGAACATTACGGCATTCAGGGATAAGTCGTTACGTGAAAATCTGTTTGCTCGATGAATCAGGCGCCGGAGACGGCGCCTTATCACTTTTAGCGCAGCGCTGGCAGCTAGAGCACGATGATGATGCACCGTTGGCGCTGGTACAAACGCCAGCGCATCTAGAACTGCGCAAACGCGATGAACCGAAGCTGGGCGGCATTTTTGTCGATTTCGTTTCCGGCGCGATGGCGCATCGTCGTCGATTTGGTGGCGGACGCGGTGAAGCGGTGGCAAAAGCGGTGGGCATCAAAGGCGGTTATCTGCCGGATGTAGTGGATGCGACGGCGGGTTTGGGGCGCGATGCGTTTGTGCTGGCGGCTTTAGGTTGTCGGGTGCGGATGCTGGAACGACACCCGGTGGTGGCGGCATTGCTGGAAGATGGGTTGCAGCGCGGCTATCAGGACGCTGAAATTGGTGACTGGTTGCGTGAGCGGCTGACACTCATTCACGCCTCTAGCGCACAAGCGCTGAGCGATATTTCTCCGCAACCTGATGTGGTATATCTCGATCCCATGTATCCGCATCGCCAGAAAAGCGCGATGGTGAAAAAGGAGATGCGGGTCTTTCAGACGCTGGTTGGTTCTGATGATGATGCTGATGCGTTGCTGGAACCGGCGCGGCGCCTGGCCAAAAAGCGTATTGTGGTGAAACGTCCCGATTACGCGCCGCCGCTGGCGGGTATTGCAACACAATCGGCGGTGGTAACGAAAAGCCACCGTTTTGATATTTATTCACCCTTAGCACATTAATTACAGTAAAAAGCCGGTTCGCAAACCGGCTTTTTTATCAGCGAGAAGGCTTATTCGTCCTCTTCATCGCGCAGCGGCACAATCAGCATGTCGATGTGCACGGTATTAATCAGCTGACGGGCTGATGACATCAGCTTGCTCCAGAAGTCCTGATGATGACCGCATACCACCATATCCACGTCGTACTTCTTAATCGCATCCACTAACACCTGACCGAGATCGCCGCTGCCGCTCAGGGTTTCACTGATCGGGTAACCCGCCGAGTCAGATAAGCCTTTCAGCGCCTGATGCGTTTCCTGGGAAATACGTTTCTGCATATCGCCGAGATTTACGTCAATCAGGCCGGTGTAGAGATCGGAGTAATTCACATCAACGTGAATCAGAGAAATTTTGGCATCATAAGGGCGAGCCAGCGAAACGGCTTTATCCACCAGCAACTGGCTTTCGGGAGAAAGGTCTACTGCAATCAGGATATGTTTATAAGCCATGATATAACTCCTTTCACAAGATTCAGGATGGCAACCTGTCTTTCTGCCGCGTCACAGCCAGGCGAAATCCTTTACGCGAGCGGGCGATGAGCGCCACCAAAGTTTTCGTCTACGAAGCAGACGGCATATTGTTATGTTTTTGAGTATAGCCGTGAATGTTAACAAATGCTTCTGTAGCCGCTACGGTTGTGAATAAGATCAAAAGTAAGCGATATTTGCTCGCGCTGAACGAAAATCCTCGCTGGAAAAAAATGAAACATTTCTCCTACACTGAAAATGACGGCCACATTACCTAATGTACTGGCCGTCCAGGCTTGTCAAAACAATATCGCAGTCTGGTTTATTCAGTGGTTGGAAATTTCTGTGGGGCGTATTCAGCGTTTCGCCGCTGTAAGCGTCTCTGCGGTTCCAGCCGGGAGGGGAACATGATGATCAGCACTATCGCGCTTTTTTGGGCTCTGTGTGTGGTTTGTATTGTGAATATGGCACGCTATTTCTCTTCACTGCGCGCTTTACTGGCGGTACTGCGAGGCTGCGATCCGTTGCTGTATCAGTACGTTGATGGGGCTGGTTTTTTCACTTCTCATGGACAACCCAGCAAACAGGTACGGCTGGTACGCTATATCTGGTCAAAGCGTTACCTTGATCATCATGATGAAGAGTTTATCCGTCGCTGTGAGCGGGTACGCGGCCAGTTTATTTTGACCAGTTCGTTGTGTGGACTGGTGGTCATTAGCCTGATCGCGTTGGCGATTTGGCATTAAAAAGGGCGACTTGCGTCGCCCCAGTTAGCGCTGATTTACACCAGCTTTAGCGCTATCCAGTAAAGCGAACCTGAAAGCACAATGCATACTGGCAAAGTGAAAACCCATGCCATAGCAATGTTTTTAATGGTTCGGCTCTGCAATCCGCCGCCGTCTACCAGCATGGTTCCGGCAACAGAAGAAGAGAGGATATGCGTGGTGGAAACCGGCATGCCAGTATAACTGGCAATCCCAATTGACAGCGCAGCAGTGACCTGCGCCGACATCCCTTGCGCGTAAGTCATGCCTTTTTTACCAATTTTCTCACCGATGGTCGTGGCCACACGACGCCAGCCAATCATCGTTCCCGTGCCTAACGCGACAGCAACCGCCACGATAATCCACACTGGCGCATACTCAATGGTGCCGAGCAGATCGCTTTTCAGCTTGTTGAGGAAGCGTTGGTCATCCGCGGTGGTTTCAGGCAGCTTCGCCGTTTTATCCGCCGTATCTGAAATACATAACAGCAGGCGACGCATCTGGCTGCGTTGATCAACGGACAGCTGGTCATAGCTTTGCAGATTATTCAGCAATCCTTGCGCATGCTGCACCGCTTGCAGCGCACGTGCGCTGTCGCAATGGAACTGCTGCGGGCCTGACGGCACTTCTTCTGGCGTAGGCAGAACAGGCGGTGCCATCTGAACGATGTGCGTCGGCGACTCATTGTGCTGGCGGTAATACTGTTCGAGGTGATTAATGGCATCGCGGGTACGTGTAATGTCATAACCGGAAGCGCTCATATTTACCACGAAGCCCGCCGGTGCCACACCAATCAGAACCAGCATAATCAGACCGATGCCTTTTTGGCCATCATTAGCACCATGTGAATAGCTCACGCCAATGGCGGAAATAATCAGGGCGATACGGGTCCAGAATGGCGGCTTTTTTTTGCCATCAATCTTTTCACGGTCAGCAGGTGTCATATGGATACGCGCACGTTTTTTAGTGCTGCTCCAGTAACGACGCAGGATGAAAATCAAACTACCCGCGATGATCAGACCAACAATCGGCGACAGAATCAGGGACAGAAAAATGTTGATCACTTTCGGGATATTGAGCGCATCAACCACGGAAGTACCGTTCATCAACGCATTGGTGAGACCGATACCGATAATCGCGCCAATTAAGGTATGAGAACTGGAGGCAGGCAGCCCTAAATACCAGGTGCCAAGATTCCAGATGATCGCCGCCAACAGCATAGAAAACACCATGGCTAGACCGTGGGCCGATCCAACATTCAATAACAGATCGGTAGGCAGCATATGAACAATGGCGTAGGCAACGCTCAAACCACCGAGCAATACGCCAAAGAAATTAAATACGCCTGCCATCACTACAGCAAGCTGGGCCCGCATGGCGCGGGTATAAATGACCGTCGCAACTGCGTTAGCCGTGTCGTGAAAACCATTGATTGCTTCGTAAAACAATACAAACAGCAGAGCAAGAACCAATAACAGGCCGGTACTAAGATCCAGGCCAGCAAACAGATGTAGCATAAGCGTTACGCCATTTTGGGAGGACATGAACGCGGCGCATTATCCGCGACAACATGCTGTATGGGAAAGAGAAATATAGCTTTAATTTGTGGGAAAGTTGTAATTTACCTGTCGGGATCAAAGAAAATTTCCTAAAAATTAATCAGTTATAATATGACATATTTACGGTGGTTTTTTGACACTGGCGTCGGAGTGAGCAGATCACTACAATCTGCGCCTTTCTGATAAAGCGGGATAAGTAGCAGTGGAACAATTTGACGTTATCATCGTTGGCGCCGGGGCCGCAGGCTTGTTCTGTGCCGCGCAGGCTGGCCTTCGGGGCCGCCGCGTTCTGCTGCTGGATAATGGCAAAAAGCCGGGACGCAAGATTTTGATGTCTGGCGGAGGCCGCTGTAATTTCACTAATCTTTATACCGAAGCTGCGGCATATCTGTCGCATAATCCTCATTTTTGTAAATCCGCCCTGGCGCGTTATACCCAATGGGATTTCATCGATCTGGTAAATAAGCACGGCATCGCCTGGCATGAAAAAACGCTGGGTCAGCTGTTTTGCGATGATTCGGCACAACAGATTGTCGGGCTGTTGCTGAAGGAGTGTGAAAAAGGACGGGTTTCGCTGCGTCTGCGCTCGGAGGTGCTGAGCGTGAACCGCAATGAAGCCGGTTATATGTTGCAATTGAGTGATGGCGCCGTGCAGGCTGGAAAACTGGTGGTCGCCAGCGGCGGGCTGTCTATGCCGGGTCTGGGCGCGTCGCCATTCGGCTATAAAATTGCGGAGCAGTTTGGCCTCACTGTGTTCCCCACCCGTGCAGCGCTGGTGCCCTTTACGTTGCACAAGCCGCTACTGGCGCAATTACAAACGCTTTCCGGCGTTGCGTTGGATACCACCATTAAAGCGCAGGATGGCACGCTGTTTAAAGAAGCGATGCTGTTCACCCATCGCGGCTTATCCGGCCCGGCGGTGCTACAAATTTCAAGTTACTGGCAGCCAGGCGAATTCGTCACTATTAATTTGTCGCCTGCCAGCGATCTGGACGCATTTATTAATGTGCAGCGCGAGGCGCATCCCAATCTCAGCCTGAAAAACAGCCTGGCGAAACTGCTGCCTAAGCGTTTAGTCGAGATCTTGCAAGAGATGAAAATAGTGCCGGACGTCAGCCTGAAACAGCTTAACAGTAAACAGCAGGCCGGACTGGTACAAACGCTACACGAATGGCGCGTGCAGCCAAACGGCACCGAAGGCTATCGTACCGCTGAAGTCACGCTCGGCGGCGTAGATACTACGCAGCTTTCTTCTAAAACTATGGAAGCGCGAGACGTGCCGGGATTGTTCTTTATCGGTGAAGTCGTGGACGTCACTGGCTGGCTGGGCGGCTATAACTTCCAGTGGGCGTGGAGTTCAGCCTGGGCTTGCGCGCAGGCGCTCTAATTTATTTTATGGAGGCATCATGCTGACTAACTCATCTATTCGTCTTAACAAATACATTAGCGAGAGCGGCATTTGTTCTCGTCGTGATGCCGATCGTTATATCGAACAGGGAAATGTTTTTATTAACGGTAAACGGGCGGTGATTGGCGATCAGGTCGCTGTCGGGGATGTAGTGAAGGTGAATGGTCAGCTTATCGAGCCGCGTGATGAAGAAGATTTAGTGCTGATCGCGCTGAATAAACCGGTTGGTATCGTCAGCACGACGGAAGACGGTGAACGAGATAATATCGTTGATTTCGTTAATCACAGTAAACGTGTCTTTCCTGTCGGACGGCTGGATAAAGAGTCACAGGGTCTGATTTTACTGACCAATCATGGCGATTTAGTGAACAAAATCCTGCGGGCAGGCAACAACCATGAAAAAGAATATCTGGTCACAGTTAACAAGCCGGTGACGGATGAATTTATCCACGGCCTGGGCGCTGGCGTGCCAATGCTGGGAACGGTAACCAAAAAATGTAAAGTAAAGAAAGAAGCGCCATTTGTGTTTCGAATTACCTTAGTGCAAGGGCTTAATCGCCAGATTCGCCGCATGTGCGAACACTTTGGTTATGAGGTTACCAAACTCGAACGTACGCGTATTATGAACATCAGCCTGAAAGGGGTGCCGCTGGGTGAATGGCGCGATTTAACTGACGATGAACTGATTGCGTTATTCAGGCTGCTTGAACACTCCTCCTCCGATGCGAAACCGGCAAAAAAAGCTCAGGCTAAAACCGTTGCAGCGAAAAAGCCGGGCGCTAACCGACCGAAAAGCACGGAAAAAGCGGAAGGCCATTCAGCGTCACGTAAACGTTTTACTCAGCCAGGGCGTAAGAAGAAGGGGCGTTAATTTCGTTATCTGCGGGCGGGCTGGCTTTATGTCGGCGCGCCTTCTCAGCCTTTGTCTGAAATACGTATTAGCCGTCTGGCTAATTATTTGAATTTAAGAACACTTACTCTCTATAACATGGCGGGAATGATGATCTGATCACATACTTTCGTTTTATGCTAAATGAAGTGATCAACATGTTCAGATATGCTCTTTCTGTTTTCGCCAGCCCAGAGACGTTCCTTCAGATCATGACCCGCCAGGACATCAACGATTCGATTGCTGATGGCGAGCGCATTATCATTGACGAGAATGGTAATGCCTCCGTCAATATCACCAGTGATGAGGTACGCGAGGATTTTGCTCGCCATGTGAACGCACTGAAAGGGGTATGACATGGGAACAGCGATATTTATGGTGTTGATGGTCAGCGGCTATTGGTACACCAGTCGCGACCTCTCCAGCCGTTTCAAAATTCGCCGCTCATCCGGTTGGGATATGTACTTCCTTGTCGCGTTATACGGCTGTATTTTCGTCTTACAAGGCGTGCTGGCTACCGGCATTATTTGGCTGATTTTGCTGGCTGTGTCAGGGGCTATGAATGCGCTGCAAGCGATTCCCGGCGTCCATTTGA
This sequence comes from Mixta mediterraneensis, assembly GCF_030283135.1. Taxonomy (NCBI): domain Bacteria; kingdom Pseudomonadati; phylum Pseudomonadota; class Gammaproteobacteria; order Enterobacterales; family Erwiniaceae; genus Mixta; species Mixta mediterraneensis. The sequence continues at coordinate 59,147 of NZ_JASUAZ010000014.1, forward strand.
AATGGCAAATGGAGTTTATGAACTGGAGTTTTCTCGGTATCCAGGCGCCGGTGGTGGTGATGTTGGCGTTTGCGATATTCTTTTGTCTTTATCGCTCAAACTGGTCGGGCAGCGCGCAGCTGAACGCGCCAAACCGTAGAAACCTCTATCAACAACTATCCCGTTCCAACGGTGTTGAGCAGTTACTGTTTCAGTGCATGGAAGAGGGAGAACTCGCCTGGATCACCCTCAAATCGCGCCGCATCTATATCGGCATGGTGCATGCTGCCACCTTTGAATATGAAAATACCGCGAATATAGTCGTGATTCCGATGCTCAGCGGCTATCGCGACAGCAAAACGCTGAAGCTGGCGGTCGAACATAATTACAGTAAATGGTATGCGGAGCATGGCATCACGCTGGAATCAGAACCCAAAAATGCCATGACGTTCCGAAAAGTGATTATGGTCGATCAGATAGAGAGTCTTTCGTTGTTCGATCCGGCCAGCGCCAGCGCCTTATCACAGGACAACCCGCAGGCAGTCACCAAAAGTCCGAAGGTAAAAGAATCCTGATGTTTCCCCACGACGAAATGACTTAAGCCAGTCACTCGGAGACCCGGAACTTCGGGCCTCTCAACGCGTTAACTGGCCGATACTGAACGGTTAGTCCCCGATATTCCGCAGTGCCTTGCCTTTCATCAGATTGCGTTCAATGTGTTCCAGTGTGACGTGCTTCGTTTCCGGCACTAACAGCATCGTCAGCAAAATAAACGCCAGATTGAGCGCCGCATAGAACCAGAAAGTGTTGGCATTGCCCAGCTTGTCCAGCAAAGTGAGGAAGGTTGCGCCGACAATCATATTGCCTACCCAGTTGGTGGTAGTAGAGGCAGTAATACCAAAATCGCGCCCTTTTAATGGCTGGATTTCGGAGCACAGCAGCCAGATCACCGGGCCGGCCGCCATAGCAAAACCCACGATAAACATTAGCAACATGGCAATGGCGAAGTATTTCCGGAAATCGGTTTCGACGCCAATATGCAGCAGCGTACCCAGAATGCCCATGCCAATCGCCATGATTAAAAAGCTTGTGGTGAGCATTGGCTTACGTCCCCATCGATCAACAAAACCAATCGCAATTAACGTTGCCAGCATGTTAACCAGACCCACAATGACCGTGCCCCACATCTGTTCACTGGTGCTGGAAAAACCGGCAATATTGAAAATTTTAGGCGCGTAATACATCACCACGTTCATTCCGGTAAACTGCTGCATCACCTGTAACAGCATCCCCAGCCACACGGCGCGACGGAAGTTGCCGTTGGTTTTAAACAGCGACCAGCCACGTTGTTTAACCTGCAAACTTTCACGGATCTCTTCCAGCTCCTGTTTTGCCTGTTCACTGGTGTTACGTAGCCGATCCAGCACGCGTTGGGCTTCATTGAAGCGACCATGCGCCGCCAGCCAGCGCGGGCTGTTTGGTAGAAACAGAACGCCAATAAACAGGATGATGGCCGGAATGGCGATAATTCCCAGCATCCAGCGCCAGCTACCGCTGTAGCTAAAAGCGGTGTCGGACAGATAAGCGACAACAATGCCGGTAGTTAACATCAGCTGATACATGGATATCATCGAACCCCGGATGCGCTCTGGAGCGATCTCTGCAAGATAAAGCGGTGCGGTATACGATGCGATGCCAACCGCCAGGCCCAGCATCACGCGCGCACAGACCAGCGATTCAACGTCGGGCGAAAAGGCCGACCACAAAGAACCAATCACAAACAGTATGGCTCCCGTCAGCATGCTTTTTTTGCGTCCCAGTTTGGCGGACATCCAGCCAGCGCCCAACGCCCCTATCGCTGCGCCAAACATCATTGAACTCACCACCCATTCCTGTTCGTGATTGCTGATATGCAGATCGGTTGAAAGAAAGGGTAGCGCTCCGGCAATAACGCCAATAACAAGTCCAAACAGCAGGCCGGACAGGGCAGCCATAAAGCAAACGAACCATATAAAGCGATTCTGGTGGGTTTTAGTGTGGGCGGTATGCATACATGTCTCCTTGAAGGTTCAGCTTTGTCAATCTTGTTAAGGTTATGTAAACATAGCTGACGCCGGTGAGTTACCGGTCACATAAAAGCGAGCCCGATAAGAAGAATTAACCGTAATAAGCAGGAAACTATTCAGGAACAAGGAAATAGAAGAGAAATGCGGTAGCATGTCTTCCGCACAAATACGCAAAGAATTAAGCGTCTGAGCGGCGGAATTTTATAACAGATCGCCCTAACGCGGCGTTTAACCCATACTTAACAGTTACTTATATCTCATTCCTTTAACTGACAACGGCTATCACTGGCTGCTATGGAAGGCAGGCCCGTTTCGTCTGGTCATTTTCCCGAAAGTCGGGTGCTGAAAATGAATAATTTTAGCATCAGCGTAACGGCACCATAATTTTAGATAAATTATCAGAAATTTCAAATGGATAAGGGGAGCAATGACCGTTACATAATTGAATCAGGCGCGAAATTTTTTATCAGCAATATGCTTGTGGCTGCGTTTATTTATTGCCCGACATCAATCGGCATCACATCGCCAGGTATCGCGAGCGCTTTCAGGCGGCTGTGCAATATTATCAGACAGAAGCGTTCTGCTCAGGAAAATAAGTTGCTGGCTTTGATATTTAACGGGGCAAAGCGTACTGCGTTGCGTAGGGCCACTGCATACAGGATTTGCTCTGGCCGTTGTCGCCTGCATACAGAGCGCACAAGGGTGCGGACAATCTGCCAGCTGTGCCTGAGTCTCCGCATCCAGCTGTCTTTTGCGACACACACGTGGCGTACAACCCATTACATGTTTGAATGCGCGGGTAAAAGATTGCTGGCTTTCAAAATGGTATTTTATCGCCAGTCCAATAATGGGCGCATTACTGTTTTTTAAATCGTGCACACAGGCGGCTAATTTGCGCTTGCGAATATAGCGCGCCAGAGTTTCATTTTGGTAACGTGCAAACAGCTTCTGTAAATACCATTTGGAATAACCCGCTTTTTCAGCAATATCATCAACGGTTAAGCGCTGGTCAAGATGATTATTAATCCATAGCGTGAGGGAAATAATCACCCCTTCATTGTATTTCTTGTCACTCATAAGCCACCTCTTGTTTAGACGCCATAAGTTTAGAATAATTTATCGATCCCTCCACATTACTTATGGGAAATTTTAACCAGAGGCGAAGGTTTATTGTTTTGATAACCGGAGCGTCATGAAATAAAAGAGATATTTTTCCTTGTTGCTCTTTTGTTGCAAAAAAAGACGAAAAGGAGAAAGGGAATAATAAAATCAATAAATTCGCAGGAAAATTATTTAACTGTTTAGTTCTGGTGAATAAGTTGAGTGCTGGTTATATATAGAATCAGCCACATAGCACAGGGCAGCAATACACTTTCTGCTTTGCCGTGCCAGGCTTAGGATAATTTTTATCACACGGAGAACCCGGATGAGCCCGACATACGCGTTGAAGAAACCGCTTGCCGCTTTGCTCACCTCGCTGGCCTTATTCAGTACTACAACGGTCAATGCTGCCAATATTTATGGCGAACAGCTTGAAGGTTTTCATTACCCGGCTACGTTGCAACATTTTAATTTTTCCTCCCAGCAGCAACCGCTTAGCATGGGTTATATGGATGTGAAGCCGCCACAACACGCCAATGGACAAACCGTGGTACTGATGCACGGCAAAAACTTCTGCGGTGCGACCTGGGAAGACACTATTCGCGCGTTGAGCCAGAAAGGTTATCGCGTCATCGCACCGGAACAAATCGGCTTTTGCAGTTCGACCAAGCCGGCGTATTATCAATACACTTTTCAACAGTTAGCTGAAAATACCCATCGATTGTTAACGCAACTCGGCGTCGAAAAAGCGGTGATTGTTGGACACTCTACCGGCGGCATGCTGGCGACGCGTTATGCGCTGATGTATCCCGATCAAACACAAAAGCTGGTGCTGGTAAATCCGATTGGATTAGAGGACTGGAAAGCCAAAGGCGCGCCGTATCGTACCGTTGATCAGTGGTATCAGCGTGAGTTAAAGCTGAGTGCGGCAGGCATCAAAAAGTATGAACAGCGCACCTACTATGTCGGGCACTGGAAGCCGGAATATGATAAATGGGTCGATATGCTGGCCGGGTTAAACAGTGGACCTGGGCATAAGAAAGTTGCGTGGAACTCGGCGCTGATTTACGACATGATTTTTACCCAGCCGGTATTCTATGAGTTTAAAAATCTGAAAGTGCCGACCACCTTGATGATTGGCACTGCGGATACCACCGCCATTGGCAGCGATATTGCTTCACCAGCGGTGAAAGCGAAGCTGGGGCACTATAACGTGTTAGGCAAGGATGTCGCGAAGCAGATTCCGGGGGCGCGTCTGATTGAGTTCCCCGGCATGGGACATGCGCCACAGATGGAAGAGCCGGTGAAATTTAACCAGACACTGATTGATGATCTGGCCAGCAAATAAAACCCTTCAGGCCTGCCACTCCTGAAGTTTGACCTCTTCAGCTGTTGACGCTTTTTATTCAGCATTTATGGTCAGCGAAGCAAAAGACAGCGACCGGGGCAATACAGGTCGCTGTCTTAGAAGGGCATCAGAGTATCTTTTGTTCCGCGAGATCAAGGGCGAAATAGCTGAAGATGAGATCGGCACCGGCACGCTTAATTGCTCCCAGGCTTTCCAGCACCACGTTATGTTCATCAATGGCGCCAGCCTGAGCTGCGAATTTAATCATGGCGTATTCACCGCTCACCTGGTATGCAGCCAGCGGTAATTCTGTCCGTTCGCGAATATCTCGCAGAATGTCGAGGTAAGCGCCAGCCGGTTTCACCATCAGTGAATCTGCGCCTTCTGCGGCGTCGATCAGCGACTCGCGAATGGCTTCGCGACGATTCATTGGATTCATCTGATAAGTCTTACGGTCGCCTTTCAACGCAGTTCCCGCCGCTTCACGGAACGGGCCGTAGAACGACGATGCAAACTTGGTGGAATAGGACATGACAGCCGTTTGGGTAAATCCGGCAGCATCCAGTGCCTGGCGAATCGCCTGTACCTGACCGTCCATTGCTGCGGAAGGCGCGATAAAATCTGCCCCCGCTGCGGCGGCAACAACTGCCTGCTTACCGAGGTTGAGTAAGGTTGCATCGTTATCGACGCCGTGATCGCACAGAACGCCGCAATGGCCGTGGCTGGTGTATTCACAAAAACAGGTGTCAGACATAACGATCATTTCTGGCACGGTGTCTTTGCAAATGCGCGACATACGCGCCACCAGGCCGTTCTCATTCCACGCATCGCTGCCGGTAGCATCAAGGTGGTGTGAAATACCAAAGGTCATTACCGAGCGGATACCCGCTTTTGCAATACGTTCGATTTCATAAGCGAGGCGCTTTTCAGGAATACGGACCACGCCAGGCATCGCCTGAATTGCTTTGTAATCATCCACGCCTTCCTCAACGAAGATCGGTAACGCCAGATCGTTCACGCTAAGGGTGGTTTCCTGAAACATTGCGCGCATCGACGCGCTGGAGCGCAGCCTTCTTGGGCGCTGGATAAGAGAAGAATCAGACATATTCATTGCTTACCAGTATAAAAAAGTGGCGACAGTTTACTCCTTTTGGCGAAAAGGGATGAAGGTTTGTGTGCGGCGAATGAAGTGAGGCAGAAAAAAACTTCCCGCCGGGCGGCGGGAGGGAGAGAGGATTACTCGTTGATGTCCGGGTGTTGTTGCACCAGATTTTTACGTCTGGCTTCGAGGCGGGAAATCTCTTCGTCAATATCTTCGATTTTTTGCTCGATATTGTCGTGATGTTCCTGAAGAATTTCACGCGCTTCAGCCAAATCAGACGCGGCAGGCGTGGCGCCTTTCAGCGGTTTGTTAGCGGTCTCTTTCATATAAATACCGGTAATCAGGCCAATCACTGCAATCACCATCAGGTAATAAGCGGGCGTGTACAGATTATTGGTAGTTTCCACCAGCCATGCGGCGACGGTGGGGGTCAGACCTGCTATTAATACCGAGATATTGAAGGCACTGGCTAATGCGCTGTAACGAATGTGGGTCGGGAACATGGCAGGCAGTGACGAAGCCATGACGCCGGTAAAGGCGTTGAGGATCACCGCTAACAGCAACAGGCCAGCAAAAATTAAGCCGATCACGCCGCTGTTAATCATCATGAATGCGGGTATCACAAAGATTAGCAAGGCAATGCTACCAATGATGATAAACGGACGACGGCCAAAGCGGTCACTCAGCATACCCATCACGGGCTGCACAAACAGCATACCGATCATGATGGCGATAATGATGAGCACACCGTGATCTTCCGAATAATGCAGGTTATGCGACAGATAACTCGGCATATAGGTGAGCAGCATGTAGTAGGTTACGTTGGTAGCAATAACCAACCCGACACATGCCAGCAGGCTGCGCCAGTGTTTGGTGGCAATCTCTTTAAATGAGACTTTCGGACCGTCACGCAGACCTTCGCGGTCACCTTGCTCCAGTTTTTCGACGTGCTGCTGGAACGCAGGTGTTTCTTCCAGCGCATGGCGCAGATACAGACCGATAATGCCAAGCGGTAGCGCCAGGAAGAATGGCAAGCGCCATCCCCACGCAAGGAAACTGTCTTCACCGATAATGGTAGAGATCAGCACCACTAAGCCCGCGCCGAGTACAAAACCTGCAATCGAACCGAAGTCGAGCCAGCTCCCCATAAAACCGCGTTTACGGTCTGGTGAGTATTCGGCAACGAAGATGGATGCGCCGGTATATTCACCGCCAACCGAGAACCCCTGCGCCATTTTGGCTACCAGCAGTAGCACCGGCGCCCAAATGCCAATCGAGGCATACGATGGTATCAAGCCGATACAGAACGTACTGAGCGACATGATGACAATAGTAATGGAGAGAATCTTCTGACGGCCGTATTTATCGCCCAGCATACCGAAGAACAAGCCGCCCAATGGACGAATCAAGAAAGGTACGGAGAACGTACCCAGTGCGGCGATCATCTGCACGCCTGGCGAGGCATCAGGAAAAAATATTTTACCCAGCGCGTAAGCCACAAAGCCATACACACCGAAGTCAAACCATTCCATCGCGTTACCCAGAGACGCCGCGGTGATGGCTTTACGCAAACGGGCATCGTCAATGATAGTGACATCATCAAGCCCAATTGGTTTTACACGCTTCCTACGTAATTTCATAGAATTACCCTGTAATAGAACATGAAAGTCCTTAACGGCGCGACCCGTAAAGCAGGGTCAGTCCACCGCATTGAGAAAATTTAAGCATAGCCGGAAATAGAACACTTTCCCCAGGCTATACAAGCAAGAATTCCTGCCGAAATTATGACAACCAGCGGAAGAGTATACCGTTTTAGTGTGATATTTGTCATGTTTGAGCTGATATTGGCTATTTTTACGGCGCAATCAGCAAGAATTTTGTTGACCAAAAGTAATTATGCTGGGAAATGAGAATTCGGCTGAAGGGGGCATAACGTACTGCCATAAAATGACGCGTGCCGTTGTTAAAGCGCGATTCGGGTCATCAACGATTTCATTCAGACGTAGCCTGATTTACAGTTTGTATCGGTAATCGTCCTTTCCTTTTGAGCCAGCCTTTCAGCGCCGTATTATTCATCGGTTGAGCATAGTAATAGCCCTGAATAAGCATCACGCCGCGCTGTTGCAGATACAAAAGTTGTAACGCAGTTTCAACGCCTTCACCCAATATCTGTAAACGTAATTTCAGACTGAGGTTGATGATGGCATCCAGCACCGGCGTTTCGCTGCCGAGCGATTCAATAGCGTTAATAAAGCCACGGTCGATTTTCAGATAATCCAGCGAGAAGGTCATTAAATAGCTCAGCGAGCAGTGCCCGGTGCCAAAATCATCAATCGCTACTTTTATTCCAACTTTGCGCAATTCATCCAGCTTGCGCGCCACGTCGTCCCCCTCCTGGATCAGGCTGCGCTCTGTTAACTCAAGCGTAATAACGATCTGCTGATGTTTGACCTTTTCAGCAAGTTTCAGCATATCGCTGACAAAGTCAGGGTGCTGCAAATGCCCGGCGGCGACGTTAATGGCTAAATGAAAGCCCGGCTCAACCTGCCAGCTCTGTACATCTTCGACAAGCAAATGAATAAGATGGCGCGTTAATGGCACAATCATGCCTTCGGCCTCTGCAGCACTGATAAAGATGTCAGGACGGATCTCTTTACCGCTCGGCGTTGTCCAGCGCAACAACGCTTCGACACCGAAGCAGCGCTGCAACCGCGCGTTATAGACCGGCTGATAATGCACCGTGAACTGGTGACCGTGAATGGCCCGGCGAATCTCATCACGCCATGACAAACGGCGTTGCAGCCAGTTTGCAGTGAAGGCCATCAGCAGAATCGAAAAAATAATCGCGACTGGCAGAAAGTTAAACACGACGTGTCGCCAGGCACGGGTTAGCTCAGTGCCTGGCGCGATTACGCTAACGCTAATCGGATAACGGTTTGAGATGGCCTGATAGGTTTGGGCTGTAAAAAAACTGCTTTTCGCTGCCTCATCGTTTCCCGCTGAAATCGGCGCGCCATGACCGAAACGCATCGAGAGCTGATAACCGTGCGACTCGCCAACCGCATTCATAAAATCTATCAGATACTGGCCATCAATTATTGCCCAGAAGCCTTCGCCGTCGGGAAGTTGCCGTACAAAAATCGCCGCAGGACGATTCGGTACGCCTGCCGTTCCGGTAAGCGACAGGCTCCACCATGCGCGTCCCGTGACTGGCGGATCGCGCATTATTATTTCTTTTAGCGAGCCAGGCTCCAGACCGTATGCGGATGAGCAGGAAACCCTGTCGTCCTGCAGTTTACCGATGGCCCGAAAATAGGCGCTTAGCATGTCTGTACGTAAGAGGTTGTTTTGAATCTGGCTGCACGGCTGATAGTGATACCGGCGCAGGGAAGTGATCATATCCCAGCCGCGATCGCTCATTTTTTCAGCCTGAAATAAAAGGGTATTGGCAGCGTTCACCTGCTGTTGGTGGAGCGTATGACGGGCGTCAATGACTGTAAAAATAAGGCCAGAAATCAATGGCAACGCCCCGGCAAGGATGATGAGCAACCTGGCGTAATTGCGCTTTCTTTTCAGTAGCGGCACCGCAAAGCCCTTTGAATATTAACTGTCTTGAGGAGGTGTTAATCAGTCAGCGCAGCATAGCATGTCCGCAAGCGGTGTCGGGTAGGGTTTTGATTACGATCAAATCTGGTTCAGATTAATTATCGACCGGGCATTGCAAATACTGAGAATGTTTTGCTGTTTTTGGTATTTCCCAGGCGTGAAATGGCTATGTCAGGATGACCGCAAACGTACATTCACTGACAAGGAGCGGACATGAGCACAGCAACCCTGGCCCTATCTTCTTTACAGCAGCGCGTAAGCGATGCCGAATGGCAGGCACGCACCAGACTGGCACAGGCCTATGTGTTGGCAGCAAAACTGCGCTGGACCGATCATATCTACACGCATTTTTCACTGCGTGTGCCGGGTGAACAGCCGCATATTCTTATTAACGCCTATGGTCAAACCTTCGATGAAATTCGCCCTGAAACCCTGGTGAAAATTGACATCGACGGCAACATTATTGACGACCCAACCGGCCTGGGCATTAACCCGGCGGGATTCGTGATCCATAGCGCTATTCATCGTGCGCGGCCTGATGCGCATGCGGTAATGCATACCCACACTGCTGCGGGCATCGGTGTCTCGGCGCAAAAACAGGGTTTGTTAATGATTTCCCAGCACAGCACGCGTTTTTATCAACGCGTGGGCTATCACGATTACGAAGGCATAGCGCTTGATCTGGATGAGCAACAGCGCATCGTCGCTGATTTGGGCGCACGCAACGCACTGATCTTACGTAATCACGGTTTGCTGACCAGCGGCGGCAGTATTGAAGAGGCCTTCTATAACCTCTATTACCTTGAACGAGCGTGCCAGGCGCAGCTGGCGGCGCAATCTGGCGGCGCTGAACTGTTTATCCTGCCGGATGCGGTGGCAGAGAAAGCGGCGCTGGCGTTTGAGCAAGCGATTAATAATAAAAAATATTTGCTGCACTGGGATGCCTATATCCGTCAGCTCAACCGTAACGCGCTTTAAGGGACGACGATGAAGATCAGCCAGGCGGCCATCGCCGCAATAGTCGTGAGCATTAGCATAAGTGCGCAGGCGGCGCCGGATTTGAGTCAGGTTACGCTGGTGTTGGGCGATCAGGCGCGAAATTTACGTTCGCTGGTTGAAGCCGCAGGCGTCATGAAAGATGCGCCTTATCGCTATCGCTGGGCAAATTTTCAAGGCGCGGCTCCCCTGTTTGAGGCTCAGCGGGCAGGAGCGGTTGATACCTCCTACGCAGGCGATTTGCCGGTACTTATGGCGGCATCGGGCGGTGTGCCGCTGAAAATCATTGCCACAAATGTCGGCGATAGCGGCGCAAATGGCTTGGTGGTGCCCGCCGATTCGCCGATTCACAGCGTGAAAGAGTTAGCAGGTAAAGAGGTCGTTATATCGTCGGCGCGCGGCAGTATCTCTCAGCATCTGCTTTATCAGGCACTGAAGGAAGCCAACGTGAAACGCGACAGCGTGCCGGTACGCTTTGTGCTGCCAACCGATGCCAGCGCCGCCTTTAATTCAGGGCAAATTAAGGTATGGGCAACGTTCGATCCTTATCTGGGCATTGCGGAACAACACGGTGGACGCCTGCTGCGCGACGGCAAAGGCTTAACCACAGCATTATCGTTTGTCACGGCAACGCAGGCATCACTGGATGATCCAGCCAGGCGGGCGGCTATCGCTGATTTCACCCAGCGCCTGGAAAAAGCACGTAACTGGGCGATCACTCATCCTCAAGAGTACAGCAAGGTTTATGCGCAACTGACGCGCTTACAACCACAGGATGCCGTAAAAATTACCGCGCGTATTTCTCACGGTATTCGTCCTGTCACTCAGGATGATATTGACAGTGTGCAAAAAGTGTCTGATCTGTTTAGCGAATTAAAGATTTTACCAAATGCCGTAAACGTCAAATCGATAACCGACCGCTCGGTGTTTAACGCTGTGCCCTGAATGAATACAGGCGCGTTTACGCTATCCAGTCCAGCTATGACTTTTATGCAGCGGAGCAATGTTGTTTCCTGAAAAGGCGTCGATAAAAATCTGAAAGGAGATTTATAAAAATCACAAAGATGAAACGCAGTTTGTACGCCATAGCCATATTTATCGGCTTCACGGTGACGCTAAAAGCAACAAAGATCAGTAGCCGGAGGTTATTTTTGGGTTAGCTGATGATTAATTAAGAATCCGGAAATAAAATATTTCCGGATTAAGTCATCTTTAAATAGCGATTGCTGTCTGATTAGCTGGGAATGATGTTAGTTTTCAATCGGCTTCATTAATCCTGAAAAAAGATTTGTCGCAGGGCCACTTCAACACCCCGTAATTCTGCCAGCCCTTTCAAACGACCAATGGCTGAATAACCCGGATTGGTGCGCTTATGCAGATCGTCCAGCATCTGATGCCCATGATCAGGGCGCATTGGAATAGCGCGCAGGTTACCTGCCTTACGTCGGCGTTGTTCTTCAGCCAAAATCACTTTAATCACGCCCACCATATCGACATCACCCGTTAAATGCGCCGCTTCGTGGAAGCTGTCGGGATTTTTTTCGCGTTGGGTAGCGCGCAGGTGAATAAAGTTGATGCGGTCAGCATAGATTTCTGCCATTTCTACCAGCGCATTGTCGGCGCGCACACCATACGAACCGGTACAGAAGCAAAAGCCGTTATGCAGGCTATCGACGGTCTCTTTTAACCACTGCATATCTTCCTGTGTCGAGATAATGCGCGGCAGACCGAGAATCGGACGTGGTGGATCGTCAGGATGTACCGCCAGTTTAATACCCGTTTCTTCCGCAACCGGCACGATGGCGCGCAGGAAAGTCGCCATGTGTTCGCGCAGTTTGGCTTTATCAATGCCGTCGTATTGCGCCAGCTGTGCCTGAAACTGCTCCAGCGTATAGCCTTCTTCTGCACCCGGCAAACCCGCAATAATATTGCGAACCAGCGTGGTTTTTTCCTCTTCGCTCATCGCGGCGAAGCGGCTGGCAGCAGCCTGTTGTTGAGGTTCGCTGTAATCTTTTTCGGCGCCGGGCCGTTGCAAAATGTGTAGATCGAAGGCGGCGAAAGCATCGGCATCAAAACGCAGCGCTTTCGCGCCGTCCGGTAATTCCCATGCTAAATCAGTGCGCGTCCAGTCGAGTACGGGCATAAAGTTGTAGCACACCGTATCAATGCCGCAGGTAGCCAGATTGCGTAGTGATTGCTGATAATTAGCAATGTAACGCTGATAATCACCGCGCTGGGTTTTGATCGATTCATGTACCGGAATACTTTCTACTACCGACCATACCAATCCTTTTTCTGCCAGCAATGCCTGGCGGGCTTTAATCTCTTCCACCGGCCAGACATCGCCATTAGCGATATGGTGCAGAGCGGTCACAATACCGGTTGCACCCGCCTGACGCGCATCATCCAGCAAAACCGGATCGTTCGGGCCATACCAACGCCAAGTGTGTTCCATTTTCACCTCGTATGTAATTTGGCCTAGTGGTCAGGCCGCTGGACCAAGAGTATGATACTGGACAATGAAAGGCCGTGATCGGGATCGCAGCATGAAAAAATGTGATCGCTGCGACACTTTGGCCTACCGCTTACGAGAAGGAGGAAGGTATGGCGCTAAGCATACTGAAAACGGAGCGTCTGTATCGGCAGATTGCTAATGCGATAATGGATAGCATTAAAAACGGCGAATTTGTGCCGGGTGGATTGTTGCCGCCGGAGCGTGAACTGGCGAAACAGCTTGGGGTGAGCCGTTCATCGGTGCGCGAAGCATTGATTGCACTGGAGATGACCGGCTGGGTAGATATACGAACCGGCAACGGTATTTATGTGGCGCAGCCGTTGCCGCAGAATGAAATCAAGGACGTGGAGAGCTTCAGCCTGCAGGAACTGCTTCAGGCGCGCGAAGCTTTTGAAGGGATGCTGGCGGCTTTTGCGGCGCGCAAGGGTAACGCGCAGCAACGTGCTGCTTTGCTGGCCTTAACCGCTGAGTTGCAACAGTTTAATGAAAATGATGCGGCGTTCCTTGAGCAAGACAAGCAGTTTCATCTGTTGATCAGCGAAATGAGCGGCAATGATTTGCTGCGCGATATGATGGAATATTTATGGAACAAGCGCCACAGCCCGCACTTTAAGCGGCTGGAACGTCATTATGCAGATAACGCCTTTGCACGCGACATGAATGAGGATCATCAGCGAATTGCCGAGGCGATAGTCGCGGGCGATGAAACCGCTGCGCGTGCCGCAATGGAAAATCATTTACAGCACGTGCAGCAACGGTTACTTGGTTAAGCCTTTGACGCGTTTGGGGCGCCCGGTGCCAAGCATAATGGCCAGGCGGCTGCCGCCCGGTGTGGTCTCCATCAGGATTTTGGTAATACTGGTTAGCGGCACCGACAATAACATGCCGACCGGGCCAAGCAGCCAGCCCAAAAAATTAACGACAAAAACACAACCAGCGTGGATAAGCCCAGGCCGCGCCCCATCAGGCGCGGTTCCAGTAAGTTACCAAACACCATATGAATGGCCGAAAACAGCGCCGCTACCATCAACGCGTCAAATACGCTGTTCAATAGCAGTGCCTGAATAAACGGCGGTATGCCTGCAATAATGGGTCCGATGTTGGGAATGAAGTTGAGGATAAACGCCAGCACGCCCCAAAGTAGCGCGAACTTCACGCCCAGTAACACCAGGCTTAACCACACCGCGACGCCAGTCACCAGGCTTACCAGCGTTTTCAGCGCCAGATAATGGGTGACTCCCTTCAATGCTTTGTGCAAACCGGCGATGCGTATTTTGGGATTAACCAGCGAATTACGCATTTTGTAGGGCAGGTGATGTACTTCAAACAGCATGAACACAACCGTCAATATCAGCAGTACGAAACGGGTCATTGCACCCGAGAACTGGCTCAGTGCACTGGTGGCCAGGTTCATCATCATGCTGGGATCAAAGCGTTGCACCAGCGAATCGGTTGACACGTTAATATGAAACTGAGTCGCCAGCTGCTGAACCACACTCATCTTGTGCTCCAGGGTGGCACGTATCTGTGGATAGAGAGCATAGAACTCGCTCACCGAGCTGGCTATTACCGCGACCAGCAGCAAAATCACAAATAAAATCACGGTAATAACAAGAGTGATGGCCACTCCACGCCGTAAACCGTGCCGCATAAGTATTGTCACCAGGGGGTTGAGCACGATGGCAAAAAAGGCCGCGAGTAGCAACGGCACCAGAATGTCAGAAGCCCCACGGATGCCCGCGAGAATAATCACCAACATCGCCAGTTTGATGAGAATATTTTGCCCAATTTTTTCCTGCTGTGACTCGCTCATTCCCTCTCCTGAAATGATAGGGGTTGTGAGAAGTGTAGCGTAAGTAAAATTAACCAACTGATTTATCAGAGAAACGGTAAAAATCAGCTAACGCGCCTCTGCCTTATTGCGCTCCGGAACTCGGGCTTGTTAGCAAACTATTATTCCCTTTGAGCGTTGAGAAAAGTAAGCCCCAGGGGGTATGACGGGAATTTAACCAACCCTTAATATGCAGCAGGGGGCGTGAATGCTTAAAAGAGGATAGTTAGCACAGTCAAACACGAGCGCAATGACTCATGCCAGAGCAACCTGCAGCGGAATCTACACCACATAGTTTTCGGCTTACCCTTCTGATCTTTTCTATTGTGCTGTACAACTTCGCCAGCTATCTCACTATCGGCCCGCCGCTGGCGGTGCTGCCCTGAGTGCAAAACAGCCCGCGGCATAAATGCCGCCAGGAATACTCAAGCTGCTGGTCTGCCTGGCGCTGTTTTGCATTCTACGCATGATTCGCCGACAAACCGCTGAGCCTGGGTTAGAGATTAACGAAGAATAAAAAAGCGGCCTCCGACCGAGGCCAAAAAACGTGTCACAAGACACAGATAAGGGTTGGGTCACGCGACGCAAAAAGCAGCGCCGCGCAGAGGATCAGGCTTGCAGCAGTTCGATGCTGTGGCGAATCTGACGTTCGATTTCGGCGGGGGTCCAGCTGTTCAGTTCTGATGAGAACGGTTCAAAGGCGTAATCACCTTTATAGCCGAGTATTTCCAGGCGTTTGACCTGCGCCACGCTGTTTAATACATCGCTGTCACTCAGCATAATGCGATCGTCATCGGTCAACGCCGCTTTCGGGCGCGTAGCTTCTACACCAGACAAATGCACTAAACCGATCTGATTCACATCCATCTCTGCCGGGAATTCTTGTTCGGCATTTTCATACAAATGGTGATGGAAGGTATCCAGCACCAGTCTGAACGGCACCTTAGCCTCACGAATAAGCTGTTGCGCCTGTACAGCGGAGCGCAATGAACTCACCGGGAACCCCAGCGGCTCAACCAGACCTTGTACGCCATAATGTTCAAAACGCGGCGCGAGTTTCTGCATTGCTTCCCGCGTTTGCTGGGACGAAATCAGAATGCCTTCATTCAGCGGACACATCACCAGCGCTTTGGCACCAATACGTTGTGCTTCTTTTAACAGGGCTTCCGCTTTCTCCATCAGGGCGTCATCGGTACGGTTGAACGGATACAGGGCGTTAATCGTGACGATCTCAACGTTATATTTTTCCGTCAATGCGCAGAGCTGCTGAGGCGAAAGGTCATCCATCACCTTGCCGCTGGCCATATCGTTACGCAATTCTACTTTGCTTAATCCCAGACGCTGCACCAGCTGGAAAAACGCTTCCAGCGTCAGGGCGGGGGCAATTTTTCGGTTAATACAGAAACGTGTTGGATCAATGGCCATTCTACGGCTCCTGTTACAAAGTAGGGGAAGACGAAGCCAAAAAGAACATTTATTTCATTATCAGTGAATGATGAAATTTAAATTATTAGATCTGCTTCGCAATAATTTCATATTTCGTTTCACGCCCCGGCTTTTTTGCCGGATTTTATGAAGGGGAACAGGCAAAAACTCAGGTTGTTAACCCATGGCCCGAATGCGCTAGTTTACTGGTTATCGCGAGCGAAAAGCGCACGGTGCAACCGATTCAGGAAAAATGCGATCTGTGCCGCTAAAAGGAAATTTTCCAAAAATATTCATTTGAAAAATTTATTTCACTGTAATAGTTTCATAGCACGCTTTTGGCTTTGCCTGATCAGGCAACGTGACATTCAGCACGCTCAGTCTGCAGGGAACGAAAACATTCAAAGAGGCTACAACATGAATATCGTAGGAAACTTTATTGGCGGAAAAACCACCCACAGCGCCAGCAACGAAACCATCCCTGTTTATGATCCAGCAACCGGCAACGTGGTGCGCGAACTGACGCAAAGTACCGCTGATGAAGTCGCTCAGGCGATTGAAGTGGCTCACAATGCCTTCCCGGCATGGTCGAAAACCTCTCCGCTGCGTCGCGCACGCGTACTGTTCAACTTCAAAGCGTTGATGGAGCAGCATCGCGATGAGCTGGCAGCACTGATTGTATCTGAGCATGGCAAAGTCTGGTCGGATGCACTGGGTGAACTGACGCGCGGTATTGAAGTGATCGAGTTTGCCTGCGGTATCCCGCATCTGCTTAAAGGCGAGTATTCCCCGAACGTCGGCACTGGCGTTGACAGTTTCTCACTGATGCAGCCGGTTGGCGTGGTGGCCGGTATTACCCCATTTAACTTCCCGGCGATGGTGCCCTTGTGGATGTTCCCGATTGCGCTGGCGTGCGGCAACACTTTCATTCTGAAGCCACCTGCGCTGGACCCTTCTGCGGCGGTACGCATGGCAGAGCTGTTAACCGAAGCGGGCCTGCCGGATGGTGTATTCAATGTTATTCATAGTTCTAATGAAGACGCAGAGCAACTGTATAAAGATCCACGCATCGCGGCGGTAAGTTTTGTGGGTTCTTCCGGCGTTGCAGAACATATCTACAAAACGGCCAGCGCCCATGGTAAACGCGTTCAGGCGTTTGGTGCGGCGAAAAACCACGCTATTGTGATGCCGGATGCCGATCTGGATGCGACCGTCAATGCCATTATGGGCGGCGCATTTGGTTCAGCGGGCGAGCGTTGTATGGCGCTGCCAGTGGTCGTCGCGGTTGGCGATGATACGGCAGACAAGCTGATTGCACGTCTGACGCCGCTGGTGAAAGCGCTGCGCGTTGGCCCTGGCATCAACAAAGGCGCGGAAGAAAATGAGATGGGGCCGGTAGTTTCTGCGGCGCATCAGAAAAAAGTGCTTGGCTACATTGATAAAGGCGAGCAGGAAGGGGCGAAGCTGGTGGTTGATGGCCGAAATTTCCAGGTCGCAGGCCATGCAGAAGGATACTACGTTGGCGGTACACTCTTTGATAACGTGACGTCCGACATGGTGATCTGGCGTGAAGAAATCTTTGGACCGGTGCTGAGCATTATGCGTGCACCGGACTACGACAGCGCTTTAAAGCTGGTTAACAGCCACGAATTTGGCAATGGTAGCGCCATCTTTACCAGCAACGGTAACACCGCGCGTGAATTTGTACAGAACGTTGAAGCCGGTATGGTTGGCGTTAACGTACCGGTTCCGGTGCCCATGGCCTTCCACAGCTTCGGCGGCTGGAAGCGTTCAGTGTTCGGTGCGTTGAATGTGCATGGACCAGACGGTGTACGCTTCTATACCCGTATGAAAACTGCTACCGCCCGTTGGCCGAGTGGTCAGCAAACGGTGTCTGAATTCAGCATGCCGACGCTGGGTTAATTCACCAAAACAGGAGATTTGGGATGTCTTTACTTTCGAAGGCACAACAGCCGGACAGCCAGGGGCGTATTCAAAATATTACCCCGGAAAGTGCAGGCTGGCGTTATGTAGGCTTTGACGCCTATCTGCTGAAAAAGGGAGAAACCCTGCGTCTGAGCAGCGGTGATAAAGAACTTTGCTTGGTATTAATTGCGGGACTGGCATCGGTGAAAACCCGCCATGCTGAATTTCCCGGCATCGGCAAACGCATGTCACCGTTTGAGCGCGTTCCGCCCTATTCAGTCTATGTGCCTCATGACGACGACGTTGAAATAAAGGCTGACAGCGATTTGGAGCTGGCCGTCTGTATTGCGCCGGGTCAGGGAAATCTACCCGCTCGTCTGATTGCGCCAGAGGATGTTGGTGTTGAGCAGCGTGGTAAAGGCCGCAATAAGCGTTTGGTGCATAACATCCTGCCGGATGACAAACCGGCGGACAGCTTACTGGTGGTAGAAGTGTATACCGATGAGGGTGATACCAGCTCTTATCCCAGCCATAAGCACGATCAGGAAAACAGCGAAAACGAAACCTATCTGGAAGAGACTTATTACCACCGTTTCGATCCGGAGCCGGGTTTCGCCATGCAGCGTGTTTATACTGACGATCGCACGTTTGATGAATGCATGGCGCCGTACAATCGTAATGTGGTGACGGTGCCGCGTGGCTATCATCCGGTGGCGACCATTGCCGGTTATAACAACTATTACCTGAATGTGATGGCTGGTCCGGTACGTTTGTGGAAATTTACCTGGGAAAAAGATCACGCCTGGGTCAATAGCGATAATTATCCGCGCAGTCAATAAGTGCGCAAAGCAGGAAGCGCGTAAAACAGTAAGGGCAGCCACAATGGCTGCCCTTATTGCTGTTTAAAGGATTAGTTCGGATTAGACAGGCGATCGTAAAGACGCAAAAACGCTATTCCCGGCAGCTCGCTTTGCGCCGCTTGTGGTGCGGGACGCTGTATGTTTGTGTCCCCCGAACTTCAGGTTTGCCCACAGTCAGAAAGACAGCAAAATGGCTGCTCTTCGGGTGAATCATCTGGTTAATCGCTGGGAATTACTGGGTTTCCGCATTATTCAGGGCAAGCGAGACGGCCAGCGTCTGCGCCAGACACAAAGAGGCAACCTGAGAACGGAAACCGTCTACCTGTGCTTCACGTACCACGAAGCAGACATCGCTGAAGGCTGCCAGTGGACTGACCTGGCTATCTGTAATGGCGATCTGTTGCGCACCACGTTTGGCCCCTAATTCGACCACCTCGACGGCTTCACGGGCGTAGGGCGAATAACTAATCGCAATGACCACATCTTTCGGATTCACCAGACTTAGCTGCTCGGTGAACATTCCACCAAGGCCATCAATCAGGAAGGCGCGGCGCTCCAGATGACGCAGGGCATAAACCAGATATGAGGCAACGCTGAACGAGCGGCGCAGTCCAATCACATAGATATTTTCTGCTTCGTTAAGCAGCTTTACCGCTTTATTTAACTGCTCCGGGTTCACCTGCATTGCCAGCTGTTGTAATGCCTGGCTGTTCACCATGGTGAACACATTAAGGATTTCTGCCGGGCTTTCCGGGGCGTTGGCGTTATCATCGGTCGAGGTCTGACGAAACAGACGCGCCCGCTCCGTATAGTTAACCGTTTCCTCCATCAGGTGCTGACGGAAAACCTGTTTCATTTCATTGAAACCGCTAAAGCCAAACGCGTTGGCAAAGCGAATAAGCGTTGATGGCGGGACATCGGCCTGTTGTGCAATAGAGGCCACAGTATCGAAAGCAATGCTGTTACTGTTATCAAGAATATAACGAGCGACCTGTTTTAGACGCTTGCTCAGCGTTTCATAGCGGCGACGAATATCGTCCTGTAGCAAGGAAAGTTGGGTTGGGTTATTGGTCATTATTTCTGCTCGTCTAATAAGAATAATGGCTGGATAATGAGCGTTATAGTACCAGATGGATGGAAAATTTCATTTGTTTGCGCTGAATGAGAGCTTTATTTCATGGGATTATGAAATGCCTCACAGAATGCAGGGGAGATGCCCAGCCAGAAAAGGCATCTCCAGTCTGTCAGCTTTCGGCTGTGAAAAACAGCGAGGGGAAATCATTCAGCTACTGTAGCTGGCCACCTCTTCTGTACCCGTTCTGCAAGAGAAATGCAGGTGTAAGCACGGCGCGTAGCCGTTAAATTCCGGCGTTATCGCGAATATATTTTCGCGCCTTAACTGCATACTCGAACGGATTAGCCAGTGCTGGATCTTGCTCGGCCTCAACCACCATCCAGCCTTTATAGCCGTAATCATCAAGGATTTTAAATACCGGTTTGAAATCAATCACACCGTCGCCCGGCACGGTAAAAGTGCCTTTTTTCACGCCATCCAGGAATGAAAGTTTGTTTTGGCGCACCTCTGCAACCACTTCATCACGCACATCTTTCAGGTGAACGTGGAAAATACGCGGCAGATATTTTTCCAGTACCGCCAGCATTTTTTCCTGCGAACCTTCCGAGTAGTAAATGTGCCCGGTGTCGTACAGCAGACCGACACGTTCATCAGTCAGCGCCATGAAGCGATCAATCTCTTCAATGGTCTGAATACCGGTGCCCATGTGATGATGCAGCGTAACGCGCATGCCTTTTTCAGCAGCAATCTGCGCCAGTTCGTTGTAGCCTTCCGCTGTCAGGTGCCACTCTTCATCGGTTAAGATCGGTTTTTGTTCCAGTACTGCCAGCGTGGTGCCTTGAATACTCTTGCTCTGTTCAGAACAGCCAATCACACGAGCGCCCATCGCATGCAGAAAGTTCATGTGGTTCACGAATTCGTCGATGGTTTTGGCTTTATCACCGTTAGCAAAAAAGGTGCTGAACCAGGCGTTGCAAATCTCAATGCCGCGAATATCCAGCATCGGCTTTAAAATTGCCGGATCGCGCGGATATTTGCTGCCAACTTCGCTACCGGTAAAACCGGCCAGCGCCATCTCACTGACCGTTTGCTGAAAGGTGTTTTCGCTGCCCAGATCCGGCATGTCGTCGTTGGTCCAGCCAATAGGGGCAATTGCCAGCTTCACGTTATCTTTGTTCATTTTTTTACTTCCTGTGATAAGGGCGGCCAGGCCGCCCACAATGAAACGATCAGATTATTTGTTATAGAACGTTGGGCGCGGCGGCATTTCTACCGGTTCGATCGCGCCACTGTTCTGCGCTTTCAGACAGGCATCGGCGGCAACGGAAGCGGCAAAACCAACCCAGGCTGAAGGCCCGGTTAATTCACCTGCTTTTACATCATTGATAAATGCCTGTAACTCAACGTCGTAGGCATCAATGAAACGATCTTTCCAGTCGACCAGAATCGCGTTCGATAATTTGGCCTCTTTGCGCATCTGCACCGATGACGGCTCTGGCAGCTTAGCGATCCCGGTTTCACCTACCACTTCACATTGAATGTCGTAGCCATAACTACAGTTAACAAAAATCTCTACATCAATGCGCACGCCTTTTTGCGTTTCAAACAGCACGACTTGTGGATCTTTTAGTCTGGCGTGTGACTTTGACGTCACACGTGGAAACACGACCTGTACGCTTTTATAGTCGTCATCGGTCAACCAACGCAGCACATCCAGCTCGTGGATCAGCGTGTTGGTGATGGCCATATCGGTGGTGTAGCTTTCTGGCACTGCCATATTGCGGTGCGCGCAGTGCAGCATCAGCGGCTCGCCAATTTCGCCGTCAGTAATGACTTTTTTCAGTGCGCGATAGCCTGAATCGTAAGGGCGCATAAAGCCAACCTGCACCAGACGTTTACCATGTTTGATTTCGGCATCCACCACGCTACGGCAGCCTTCCGCACTCATCGCCAGCGGCTTTTCGCAGAAAACCGGTTTGCCGGCAGCAATCGCAGCAAGCGTAAATTGTTCATGGGTGGGATCCCAGGAGGTCACCAGCACCGCCTCGACTTCCGGCGACTGAATCACCTGATAGCCATCCTGATAGACTTCCGCTTCAATGTTCAAACGTTGCAGCGCCGCGCGCGCTCCCTCGACATTGATGTCAGAAACGGCGACAACCTTAGCTCCCTGCAACACATTGTTGCAGCGACGAATGTGTTCCTGACCAATTGCACCTGTACCGATTACGCCAAGTTTCAAAGTCCTAATTACACCTGTAGGGTTCATTCGGATAAGAAAAAAGGGGGCCGGAAGCCAGCCCTGAAATTAATACTTACGAGCCTGTTCCAGATGCGCGTTGAGGTCGTCAGCGACGCTTTGAGTCCGTTCTGAATCTGAGGTTTGTGCTACGCCTACGTGCCACCAACTGAAATATTTATGAATCATGGTTTTTGGCAAGACTTTAATGTCGATGAGCGTTGAAACGGTTTGTTCCTTTGCATCTTCCAGGGCTGCTTTCAGCTGATCCAGCGTCGTAACGCGATAGGTTTTGCAGCCGTAACCAGCGGCAATGGCGGCGAAATCTACCGGTACAAAGCCGCCATCCAGCTTGCCGCCTTCCGGGTTACGAAAACGGAATTCGGTGGTAAAGCTGTCCATGCCGTGTTCCATTTGCAGGTTGTTGATACAGCCATTCGTCATATTATCCAGCAGCACCACATTGATCTTGGCTCCCTCCTGAATGGAGGTAACCAGCTCGGAATGCAGCATCATGAAGGAGCCATCGCCAACCAGCGCATAAACCTCACGCTGCGGCTGCGCCAGCTTGACGCCCAGAGCCGCGTTGACTTCATACCCCATGCAGGAATAGCCATATTCGACGTGGTACGCGTTGTAGTCTTTGGTGCGCCACACACGTTGCAGATCGCCTGGCAAGCTACCCGCTGCTGCGACTATCACCGCATCCTTTGGGAGCTGCTCGTTTAAGGTGCCTAGCACGCTGCTTTGCGTCAGCAGGGATTGCGTCAAACGATTAAATTCCGCAAATACGGCTTCGCGATCGATATGGTCGGCTATTTCCGGGATAAAGCCTTCGCTGTATTCCACCTGATAAACACGCTGTGTCTCTTTCAACAGCTTGCTTTGCGCTTGCTCAACCTGACTGCCCCAGTCATTGCTGTAGATTTGTGAAGCCAGTGCGGCGTCTAAGGCGGTTAAGCCTTCACGCGCATCGGCTAACAGCTGCACGCCATCCAGCTTGTAGCTGTCAAAACTGCTGACATTGACGTTAAGAAAAGTGACGTCCGGATTCTGGAAAATCCATTTCGACGCTGTGGTGAAATCGGTATAGCGCGTGCCAATGCCAATCACTAAATCAGCTTCTTTTGCCAGCAGGTTGGCGGCCAGACAACCGGTTTCGCCGACACCACCCACGTTAAGCGGATGATCGGATATAAGGGTGCCTTTACCGGCCTGAGTTTCAGCGAACGGAATCTGATAACGTTCAGCAAACTGGCGCAACGCTTCACCTGCTTCGGAGTATTTCACGCCTCCGCCGCAAATAATCATCGGTTTGCGTTTACGCACAATCAGCGCCAGCGCATCTTCCAACTGCGCTGCGGTTGGTAAACGACGATCCAGACGGTGAACGCGTTTCTGAAAGAAATATTCGGGGTAATCCCAGGCTTCGCCCTGCACATCCTGCGGCAGCGAAATCGTTACCGCACCGGTTTCAGCAGGGTCGGTCAATACGCGCATCGCATTGATGCAGGCGGTCATAAGCTGTTCAGGACGGCTGACACGATCCCAGTATTTGCTGACAGCATGGAAGGCATCGTTGGTGCTAATGCTGAGATCGTGAGATTGCTCGATCTGCTGCAGCACCGGATCCGGCTGACGGGTAGCGAACACGTCGCCCGGCAGCAGCAACAGTGGAATGCGGTTTGCGGTGGCGGTGGCAGCGGCGGTGATCATATTAGCCGCACCGGGTCCGACAGAAGACGTACAGGCAATAATCTGTCGACGCAGGGATTGTTTGGCAAAGCCGGTTGCGGCATGCGCCATGCCCTGTTCATTACGGCCCTGATGCACCACCAGATCGCCACTGTCCTGCTCCAGCGCCTGTCCCAGGCCGAGAACGTTGCCATGTCCAAAAATCGCGAAAATGCCTTTTACGAATTTTGTTTCAACGCCATCAACGCTAATAAACTGATTATCAAGAAATTTAACCAGCGCCTGTGCAGTGGTCAGTCTGATCGTGCCCATATGCTCTTCCTTTACATGCTGGTGGTATCTGTCTTCCGGTACGCCGCGATAAGCGAAGGCATACTTCGGAGAAGGTGACCGGAATAATTGAAACGTGAGCCGATTATAAACAAATATATTTTTCATAAAATACGAATACAGAAGAAACATTTCATTTTGCGAGTGAGATCAAATTTACCGGGCTGGCAGGGCGTTGGCGGATTTCTCACTAGTGTAAAGTGGAACGTGCGGAAGGCTTGTCAGTTATATGAAAAAATCCATTTCACTTTATCCGCCTCCGTTATTTAAAGGACTTTTCCTGCGATCTGTCTCACACCCCTGTAGCAGCAAGCTATAGCGTTGTTAACAGTTTATCCGGTTGATAGCTTCCAGAGTTTTATCTGGTTCACAAAATCGCGATGGATATTTCATTTCATATTGAAATTGAAATTTTCATTCCCCATACTTCAGTTATAACCAGTCAGACAACTTGAGATCCCGAAGCAAAGCGCGCGTCACCGGGCTTTTCGCCGACAGTGTTTGCTTATCACAGAAGGAAACCACAGGTATGAGTACACAGCAGAAGCGGCTTGATGTGATTTGTATTGGACGCATCGCCGTTGATTTTTATGGCCAACAAATTGGCGCACGGCTGGAGGATACCACCTCTTTCGCCAAATATCTCGGCGGTTCTTCGGGGAACGTGGCGTATGGCACCGCGATTCAGGGGCTGAAATCCGCCATGCTGGCACGCGTGGGTGATGAGCATAACGGTCGCTTCTTGCGTGAGGAACTGCAGCGCGTGGGCTGTAATACTGACGGATTGATCACGGATGAGAAACGTCTCACCGGTATGGTGATCCTGGGGATTAAAGATGAAGAGACCTTTCCGCTGATTTTCTACCGTGATAATTGCGCCGATATGGGGCTGGTGCCGGAAGACATCAACGAAGCGTTTATTACTTCTTCTCGTGCCGTGGCGGTGACCGGAACGCATCTGTCGCATCCGCAAACCCGTGAAGCGGTGCTGAAAGCGCTGGATATTGCAAAGCGCAACGGCCTGCGTACCGCGCTGGACATCGATTATCGCCCGGTTCTATGGGGGCTAACTTCACTGGGTGACGGTGAAACGCGTTTTATTGAGTCGGCTCAGGTCACCCAGCAGTTACAGGAAGTGGTGCACTATTTTGATCTGATCGTCGGCACTGAAGAAGAGTTTCATATCGCCGGTGGCAGCACTGACACGCTGACCGCCTTGAAAAATGTACGGCAGGCCAGCCAGGCCACTCTGGTTTGTAAGCGTGGCCCGATGGGTTGTGTTGTTTTTGAAGGAAACATCCCGGATAGCTGGGAAGAGACCAGACTGCATACGGGCGTGCGGGTAGAAGTCTTGAATGTGCTGGGAGCAGGCGATGCCTTTATGTCGGGTCTGCTGCGCGGCTGGCTGAACGATGAAGGCTGGGAGCAGGCTTGTCGTTATGCCAATGCCTGCGGCGCGTTAGTTGTTTCTCGCCACGGCTGCGCGCCAGCCATGCCGACCAAAGCCGAGCTGGATGACTTTCTCAGCCGTGATAACGATGTGAAACGGCCCGATCTTGACAGCCGTCTGAATCACCTACATCGCGTCACTACGCGTAAACAGCAATGGCCAGAACTGAATGTTTTTGCTTTTGATCACCGGAAGCAGCTGGCCGATATGGCGCGTGAGGCTGGCGTGGATGAGAGCAAAATTCCACAGCTGAAAGTGCTGTTGCTGCGAGCGGCAGAAGAGGCGGCACAGGAAGCGGGTCTGGAGAACAAAAGCGGCATCCTGGCAGACACCACTTATGGTCAGAAAGCGCTGAATGCTATCACCGGTAAAAACTGGTGGATTGGTCGCCCGATTGAGTTACCCAGCTCGCGACCACTGCGTCTGGAGCACGGTAACATCGGTTCGCAACTGATCGACTGGCCGGCTGAACACGTAGTGAAATGCCTGGTGTTTTATCATCCGCACGACAGCGCTGAACTGCGTAAAGAACAGGATGATCTGCTCCTTGACGTGTGGAGAGGCTGTAATAAGAGCGGACATGAACTGTTACTGGAAGTGATTCTGCCCGAGAGTAACCCGGACCACAAAGAGTCTTACTATCTGGATATGCTCAGCCATTTCTATAGCATGGGGATCCAGCCAGACTGGTGGAAACTGCCTCCGATGTCAGCAGAAACCTGGCAGGCAATCAGCGGCCTGATTGAACAGCAAGATCCGCATTGCCGTGGCATTCTGCTGCTGGGTCTGGATGCGCCGGAAGAGAAACTTAAAACCGGTTTTGCCGCCGCCGCACAAGCGCCGTGGGTGAAAGGTTTCGCAGTGGGCCGCACCATTTTTGGTCAGCCGTCACGTCAGTGGTTGCAAGGCGAGCTGGATGATCAGGCGCTCATTGATGTGGTGAAAGGCAACTACCTGCGTCTCATTGAATACTGGCGTGCTGCGCGCGGATAAAGCGTGATTCGGGCGCCGTTGCGCGTCCGAATCACAAAGCCGTTCGGGCGGGCCGTAACCCGCCTTACCTCATTTCAACGTAATACTTTTTACGATGGTATCGGCATCGCTCTGTGCCTGCTGCTGATTCTCACCCGGCAGCGTAATCTGCATCGTCACCAGTTTGCCGTCCAATTTCGCCAGAATCACCGACGACCAGGAGGTCTGGTTGTTTGCAGAAATCACCGTATCCAGTTGCTGCGCTGTCTGATCGTTCAGCGTAACGGATTTGTTTGATACCACCTGCAATTGTGGATCGCGGTTGCGTTGCTGCTGCTCCATGCGCTGCGAAAGCACATCCAGCCCGTCAGTGGTTGTGTCACCCGCAATCACGATAATCGCACGCGCGCCGCTTTCATCGGCATAGACATGCATGTTAGTGGTCTGATTGCCCAACTTACCACTCTTATCAGACATGCCTGGCGGCAGCGAGAAGCTCAGCTTACCGTCCATCAGCGTGACGGTTTGACTGGATTGACTGGCGCTCACACCATTGTCATTCGCCGCTTCGTCTTTTTTCTGATCACAGGCGGCTAAGCCTAAAACCAGTAAACCAATCCCCGCATATTTCACTACGTTACGCATCAGAATCCCTTTTTAAATTCTCAGACAGGCGTTTATACAACAGGAATCAGGCTGCAAACGCAACCTGATGATTGTCAGAAGATCTTAGCGTGTTGTGGCAAAAGGCTCTATTT
The DNA here is from genome assembly GCF_030283135.1 of Mixta mediterraneensis. NCBI lineage: Bacteria > Pseudomonadati > Pseudomonadota > Gammaproteobacteria > Enterobacterales > Erwiniaceae > Mixta > Mixta mediterraneensis. The sequence continues at coordinate 86,421 of NZ_JASUAZ010000014.1, forward strand.
CCGTTTAGCCGAAATTAACTTGGCTGCTATTCATGCGCATAGTCAGGCGCTTAAGGGCGGCATTCAGCAGCACGCCATAAGCAGGGAGGAAGAACACCATGCAGATCAACACCTTGAAGCTGTAATCCACCAAGGCAATCTCAACCCAATGCTGCGCCATAAACGGGTCGGGGCTTTTATAAAAAGCGATGAAAAAGAAGGCCAGCGTATCGCTGGTATTACCGAGGAACATCGCGCAACCGGGGGCAATCCACCACTGCGGCAGGCGGCGCAGACGATTAAATACGTGAACATCCAGGATCTGACCGAGCGCGTAAGCCATAAAGCTGGCACAGGCGATGCGTGCCACGAACAGATTCATTGCTTCCAGTGAGGCCCAGCTTTGCCATTCACCCTGGTAGAACAGGCAGGAAACCGCATAAGAGATAAATAGCGATGGGATCATGACCGCCAGAATAATACGGCGTGCCAGGGGAGCGCCAAAAATGCGTACGGTTAAATCGGTAGCGAGAAAGATAAACGGAAAGCTAAAGGCGCCCCATGTGGTGTTAAAACCAAAAATGGAAACCGGTAGCTGTACCAGGTAATTACTGGAGGTGATCACCAGCAGATGAAACAGTGACAGCCAAAACAGCGCGTGCATACGCTGACGCGAAGAGAATGCGAGCATAGTAAGCCTTTTTAGTGTTGGGGTGAGGGAACCCATTGCAGGACAGTGATTAGCACTATCTTGCCGTTAAACAGATTGAAAAAACGGCGGCATCTTACCGTGTTGTACTATTTATGCAATGGTTAATTTTAACGCGATCGTTATCGCCTTGCGTCGGCTTACTGACACGCTAGAATAAGTGCCCCAAACCGGAAACGAGTCCACTATGAGCGATGTTTTTAACTCTGCCGATCATCAGCTTGATGCTTGCGGCCTGCGCTGTCCAGAGCCGGTGATGATGGTGCGTAAAACCGTGCGAAATTTGCAGGAGGGCGAAACGTTGCTGATTATCGCCGACGATCCCGCAACAACGCGGGATATACCCGGCTTTTGCCGTTTTATGGAGCATCGCCTGTTGGCGCAGCAAATCGAAACGCTGCCCTATCAATATCTGATTCAGAAAGGGCTGGGTGATTAACGGACAACCTGCCGCGATGAATGGGTTCAAAAGCGCGAACACAGCAGCGCATTCGTCGTCACCAGCGTAGTGGTGCCCGAACCTGTCAACTTCATCTATCGCTGGGCTATCGCATTTGCAGCTGCATCTGCGCGCGCGGAACGTCCTGAAGATATATCGCAGCTTCGCGCTGGAATACCTTCAGGCTGATGACGCCGCGCTGCGCATTTTTCTTCAGAAAAGCCACAGTGAACGGACGATCATAAAATGACCGGCAAAATAGCAGGCCGCGATAATGGCGCTATCGGCGCTGAAACGGCGGCGATAATGAGTAATAAACCAGATAATATTCGCCAGCAGGAGCAGGCTGGCACCGACTACGATGGAGAAGCTGTAATCGGTTGGACGGAAGAAATATTGCTCGGCTGCCATCCAGGTCATTACCAGCGTCATGCCAATAAACGTACATATCGGCCAGCGCAACTCGGCCAGTTTGCTCCAGATAACCGCGATCACCACCACGCCAATAATCAGCAAGGCCAGCGGGATCGGCCAAAAGAAGCTCATCGTCATGTTAGCGGCAAAGCTTAAGGTATAAAGCAGATGTGAAAGAAAAAAGGCCCCCAGCGCATATAACATCTGCTGGCGCGGCAGCAGCGTCAGAGCGTCGCCAACCAATGTAGCAACCAGACCGGCGAGGATCAGATAGTCGGTTGTGTGAAGCGTTGGTGTTTGCCATGCCAGGCCAACCAACAGCAGAAGCGTAACCGGTTTAAACAGCCAGCGTTGCCATTGTGGACCACGATATGAAGCATCCACATACAGCCAGCCGGAGAAAAGTACCGCGAGGAAAGACCAGAGCATTGTTTCTCCCTTTTAACCAAAAATGGTGAATGTTCCCAAAATGTCGATCCCAGTTTAGGTTATGCCTCGACGATGTGACAATCAGGCAACTCTGGTTGTATGCTTGCCCGCGCAATGAATCCCTTACTCCCTGAAGAACGAGCGAAAATATGAGCAAACCACCGCTACTCTTTTTTATCGTCTTGGCCATTATCGCCATACTGGCGACCCGTCAGTTTATTAAGCAACGGCGTGAAGCCGCCGTGAATGATGCCTCGCCGATCCGTAGTTTAACGGTAGAAGTGAAAACCAAACGCGAGTTTCCGGCACCGAATCGTCGTTCACGCCAGCGTGAAGTCATCGCCGGTGAAGAGATGCGTTACGAAGCCTGGTTTCACCCACTAAATGGGGCAAGCGATATTAAAGTGCAGGTGAAGGAAAATGATTACCATCAAATGGATAAGGGATCGAAAGGCGAGCTGAAAATGCAGGGTTCACGTTTTGTGAGTTTTACACCCGTACCATAAAAAGCGGGCCTTCCGCCCGCTACTGATTATTTTCCCGGAAAATTTTTCTTTTGCCAGGCCACCAGTTCGAACACCCCAAACAGGAAAACTTTCGCCTGGGTTACCCGATCAATGGGTGGTGCATCTTTGGTTTGTGTCGCGCGCAGCAGCACCAGTTGCAGGCCGTGCATCATGATCATGAAAAACAGGGCGACATTAATAAAATAGGTCAGCGGTTTCGGATACGGGTGTACCACGTTGAACAGTAAAAATCCCCAAACGCACAGCATCAACAGGCGTCCCAAATTCAGTAACATTATACGTCTCCCTGTTGACGTTGATACAAACGGTAAGCCACCTGGCCTGCGATTTTCTCGCGATATACATTCCAGTTAGCGGGTACTGGCGGTGTGCCATTTTCCACTTCACTTTCAACGTAAATCAAGGCTTCATCGGTCAGCCAGTTGTTCTGCTCCAGCAACTGTAGCGTTTGCGCTAGCAAGCCCTGACGAAACGGTGGATCAATAAATACGACATCAAACGGTTTACCCGGCTGTGCCAGCCAGCTAAGCGCGTTAGTGTGAATCACTTTGCCATTGTCGGCACGCAGGGTTTGCAGATTTTTTTCCAGCTGCTGCGCCACTGGCCGTTCCAGCTCCAGCAAGGTTGCCGAGCCAGCATAGCGCGATAGCGCTTCCAGACCCAACGCACCACTGCCAGCAAAACAGTCCAGACAGTTGGCTTGCTGAATCATGGGGGCCAGCCAGTTAAACAGCGTTTCGCGCACGCGATCGGTGGTGGGGCGCAGACCGGTGCTGTCCGGCACCGGCAATTTACGTCCGCGCCATTGGCCACCAATAATGCGGATTTGTCCGGCGCCGCCCGTATTGCGGGAGTTTTTAATCATTTTGCTCACAACTCGTCATAATTTGTTGCGTAGTTTAACGGGCGAAACGATGAGAAGAAACGTTAAAAAAGGGTGCTGTGGTGAGCTGGCTGGAAAGTGTTAGACTACGGAGTTGCTGATGTCATGCATAATTCTGCGGTTTTACGCCCGTCTGGCGCTTAATACCACAACTGATTTTACCCCTGGGAACAACACGCGACCAGGATAAAGCCATCGAGGAGTGTCGTCACACAATGGCAAAAGAGAAAAAACGTGGCTTTTTTTCCTGGCTAGGATTTGGCAAAGAGGAAGAAAAGCAACCCTCGGCGGAGACGCAAGAGCAGTCTGTCGAGCCGGAAGTACAACCCTCGGCGGAGACGCAAGAGCAGCCTGCCGAGCCGGAAGTACAGCAGCCGGAACATTTATCCCCGGCAATCAACAAGGCCGAAGCGGAAGCGGAAGAGACTGTCGCCATTACCGAAGCGGTGGCCGGACAGCAACGCGAAGCGGAAGGCGAGCCTGCGTCAGTTACGGCTGAACCTGATATTCTGGCGGTCCCTGAAGCGGTTAAAGCCGAGCCTGAAGTCGAACCTGAGCCTGAAATCGCTCCGACGAGCGGGGTTGACGCTGAAGAAGCCAACGTCGACGCGCCGTTCAGCGATAAAGAGCAGAAAGCGCTGGTGCTGGCAGAGGCGGAAATTATCGAAGAAGCAGACATCGCCGAGCCGGAAGATACGGTGAGCGATCTGCCGCTAGCAGCGGCACCGATAATCACGCATGAACAGGAACGACCGACCAAAGAGGGCTTTTTTGCGCGATTGAAGCGCAGCCTGGTTAAAACCCGTCAAAACCTGGGGTCTGGTTTTGTCAGCTTATTCCGCGGCAAGAAAATTGATGACGATCTGTTCGAAGAGCTTGAAGAGCAGCTGCTCATTGCGGATGTCGGTGTGGAAACCACGCGTCGCATCATCACTAATTTGACTCAGCAGGCGAACCGCAAACAGTTGCGCGATGCTGAGGCTCTGTATGGTCTGCTGAAAACGGAAATGGCTAATATTCTGGAAAAAGTGGATGCGCCGCTGGACGTCACCGATAAGACTCCTTTCGTTATCCTGATGGTTGGCGTAAACGGCGTAGGTAAAACCACCACCATCGGTAAACTGGCTCGCCAATATCAGGCCGAAGGCAAATCAGTGATGCTGGCGGCGGGCGATACTTTCCGCGCTGCTGCCGTAGAGCAGTTGCAGGTTTGGGGCCAGCGCAACAATATTCCGGTTATTGCACAGCACACTGGCGCAGATTCCGCCTCGGTAATTTTTGACGCTATTCAGGCGGCTAAATCGCGCGGCTTTGATGTATTAATCGCTGATACCGCAGGCCGCCTGCAAAACAAATCGCACCTGATGGAAGAGCTGAAGAAAATTACTCGTGTGATGAAAAAACTGGATGATTCAGCGCCCCACGAGGTGATGCTGACGCTGGATGCCAGTACCGGACAGAACGCCGTAAGTCAGGCCAGACTGTTTAATGAAGCGGTAGGTTTAACCGGCATTGCGCTTACCAAGCTGGATGGCACTGCCAAAGGCGGCGTTATTTTCTCGGTAGCCGATCAGTTCGGTATTCCGATACGCTATATCGGTGTCGGGGAAGGCATCGAAGATTTACGGCCATTCAAGGCTGACGATTTTATTGAGGCACTGTTTGCCCGAGAGGACTAATTGGGATGATTCGCTTTGAAGAGGTCAGTAAGGCATATCTCGGTGGACGTCAGGCGTTGCAGGGCGTGGATTTCCATCTGCGCCCTGGCGAAATGTCGTTCCTGACCGGCCATTCTGGCGCCGGTAAAAGTACGTTATTGAAGCTGATATGCGGCATTGAGCGTCCGAGCGCGGGACAAATTTGGTTTAGCGGTCATGACATTTCCCGTCTGCGCAACAGCGAAGTTCCCTTTCTGCGTCGTCAGATCGGGATGATCTTCCAGGATCACCATCTGCTGATGGATCGGTCAGTTTATGAAAACGTCGCGATTCCGCTCATCATTTCAGGCGCCAGCGGCGAGGATATTCGGCGTCGCGTATCAGCGGCGCTGGATAAAGTGGGCTTACTTGATAAAGCAAAAAGCTTTCCTATCCAGCTTTCCGGTGGTGAGCAACAGCGCGTTGGCATTGCGCGTGCAGTTGTCAACAAGCCTGCGGTATTACTGGCGGATGAGCCAACCGGTAACCTTGACGATGCGCTGTCGGAAGATATTCTGCGACTGTTCGAAGAGTTTAATCGCGTAGGCGTAACGGTGTTGATGGCAACGCATGACAGCGGCCTGATCGCGCGTCGTCAGTATCGCGTAATGACGCTGAATCAGGGACGCCTGCACGGAGGCCACGATGGTCAATAAACGCAATAAACGCCCAGCGGCGCCAAAAGCGAAGCAGCCTTCTAAAAGCAAAGCGCTGAAAGGCGGCTGGCAGGAACAATGGCGTTATGCTTTGCGCGGCACGCTGTCGGATATGTGGCGTCAGCCCCTGGCAACGCTGTTAACAGTCATGGTGATTGCGATTTCCCTGACCTTGCCAAGCGTCTGTTATATGGTCTGGAAAAACGTAAACCAGGCGGCAACGCAGTGGTATCCCGCGCCGCAACTGACGGTTTATTTTTCTAAAGGCTGACGCTGGACGATAGCGCGGCGGAAAACGTCGTGGCCCAGCTCAAACAGCTTGATGGCGTAGATAACGTTAATTATCTGACCCGTGAAGAAGCGCTGAACGAATTCCGTAACTGGTCTGGTTTTGGCGGCGCAATGGACATGCTGGAGCAAAATCCGCTGCCTGCGGTGGCTATTATCACCCCGAAGCTTAACTTCCAAAATTCAGACACCATGCAAAATCTGCGTGATAGCGTGTCAAAAGTGCAGGGGATTGATGAAGTTCGCATGGATGATAGCTGGTTTGCCCGGCTCGCGGCGTTAACCGGATTAGTCGGCCAGATCGCCTCAATGATTGGTATCCTGATGATCATCGCGGTGTTTCTTGTAATTGGTAACAGCGTGCGTCTCAGCATTTTTGCCCGGCGCGACACCATTAATGTGCAGAAACTGATTGGCGCAACCGACGGCTTTATCCTGCGACCTTTCTTATATGGCGGCGCGTTATTGGGTTTTAGCGGGGCGGTATTGTCACTGATTTTGTCGGAAGTGTTGGTATTGCGGCTGCAAACGGTCGTCGCCCACGTTGCTGCCGTATTTGGTACGACTTTCTCATTGAAAGGCTTTTCATGGGATGAAGCGCTACTGTTATTGCTGATTGCCACCATTATTGGCTGGATCGCGGCCTGGCTGGCAACAGTACAACATTTACGTCGTTTTACGCCCCAGTAAACGCCTGCAACATTTTTTTGTTATAATGATCCTCTGCTGTCGAAAGCGGAAAGCAGAGGATCCTTCTGCCGCTTCCTTTCTGATTATCTGTGTGTAAAATATGCACCGATAATATTGAACTTGTGGATAACTTTGACGTCCAATAAGTAGCACAGATTGCTTTCGGATTTCCGACGACGTTGACATACTGTAACGTCTGCGCAAGAAACTGTGCAGCAATTCCACTTATTCTGTGAGGGTTTGAATGACCAAAGAAATGCAAACTTTAGCTATTGCTCCTCTTGGTAACCTGGAGTCATACATTCGGGCTGCCAATGTCTGGCCGATGCTGTCGGCAGAAGAGGAAAAAGCGTTGGCTGAACGGCTGCATTACCAGGGCGATCTGGATGCAGCTAAGACGCTGATCCTGTCTCACCTACGCTTTGTAGTTCATATCGCTCGTAATTACTCCGGTTACGGCTTACCGCAGGCTGACCTGATTCAGGAAGGTAACATCGGCTTGATGAAAGCGGTGCGTCGCTTCAATCCTGAAGTAGGTGTACGTTTGGTGTCGTTTGCTGTGCACTGGATTAAAGCCGAGATTCATGAATACGTGCTGCGTAACTGGCGTATCGTGAAAGTCGCTACCACTAAAGCACAGCGCAAGCTGTTCTTTAATCTGCGTAAAACCAAGCAGCGTCTGGGCTGGTTTAACCAGGATGAAGTTGAAATGGTCGCGCGTGAACTGGGCGTGAGCAGTAAAGATGTGCGTGAAATGGAATCGCGTATGGCTGCACAGGATATGACCTTTGATATGTCTGCCGATGATGAAAGCGGTGAAGGCAAATCCATGGCACCGGTGCTGTATCTGCAAGATAAAACCTCTGACTTTGCTGATGGCATTGAAGAGGACAACTGGGATTCGCACGCAGCCGATAAGCTGAGCTACGCGATGGAAGGTCTTGATGAGCGCAGCCAGCATATTATCCGTGCGCGTTGGCTGGACGAAGACAACAAAACCACCCTGCAGGAATTAGCCGATCAATACGGCGTGTCGGCAGAACGTGTCCGACAGCTTGAAAAGAACGCCATGAAAAAACTGCGTATGGCGATCGAAGCATAAAGATGAAGGGCGACAAAATGTCGCCCTTTTTGTTGCCTGTGATTTACTTTATCCAACCGTCGGATTGTGCCCTGAATCCACATGCCTGCATAAACGCTGCCCGCACCGACTGATCGTCGCTGCCGTCATCCACTATCCACCAGTCTGCCAGCGACCCGTTCTGCGACATGGTTTCTTCCAGTAAATATTTGCCTACCCCACGTCGTCGTGTTGCCTCCCGCACTTCAAGGTGATGCACTTTTCCATGAGTTCCAGAAATTTCAAGTTGCAGCGCCGCCAGCAATCGATCATTAAAGCGTGCCGCATAAAGACGCAAGGTTTCGCTCAGCGCCTGCTCTAATTGTTCGATATTTTGATTCGGCCAGATTTTGGCTAAATCAATGCGGTCCTGCGGCGTGAACGCCGTTAAACGCAGGATGGTGAGTTTCATAACCAACACCTGTACTCGTTAAAAGAGGAAAGTGTAGCGAAATTATACCGTCAGGGCGTTGACAGTTTTTTCTGCATAAAACAGGTCAATAACTGGCCTTAACGCCAGAATGATAGTTATAAACAGGCATGGCTGATAAATAAACCAGCATAACGCGCTGGAAAAACGGTGGAAAACTGGCCATTGCATCCAGCTTATTATGCTGCTTAACCCTCCCTTTTCTGAATGTGTCAGTTGATTTAAAGAAGAAAATTCCTGTTTAATAAGCTGAAAAATAAAGCCTTATTAATTATAAATGCCAAAAAGCGCTGCTAACTCATTATTACTAAATCAGTTTTCACGCTTATCTGGCAGAAAATAAAGCCAGTCACAACAAACACGACACAACAGATGGGGAAGTTCGGATGAAAATGAAAGGTCGCGCATTATTAGCGGGATGTGTTGCGTTGGCAATGAGCCACGCGGCGCTGGCAAAAGATATTAAAGTGGCCATTGTGGGTGCGATGTCGGGCCCGGTTGCACAATATGGCGACATGCAGTTTGCCGGCGCAACGCAGGCGATTGAGGACATCAACGCCAAAGGCGGCATTAACGGCGACAAACTGGTCGCCGTAAAATATGACGATGCCTGTGACCCGAAGCAAGCGGTCGCCGTTGCCAACAAAGTGATAAACGACGGTATCCGCTACGTAATCGGTCATCTTTGCTCCTCTTCCACCCAGCCTGCGTCTGATATTTATGAGGACGAAGGCGTACTGATGATCACCCCAGCCGCAACGGCGCCAGACTTAACCTCGCGTGGCTACCAGCTGATTATGCGCACTACCGGCCTCGATTCAGATCAGGGTCCCACCGCCGCTAAATACGTGTTGAGCGAAATCAAACCTCAGCGCATCGCTATCGTGCATGACAAGCAGCAATATGGTGAAGGGTTGGCGCGTTCTGTCCAGGACAGCCTGAAGAAAGCCGGAGCCAATATCGTGATGTTTGAAGGCATCACTGCGGGCGATAAAGATTTTTCTACGCTGGTGGCTCGCCTGAAAAAAGATACCGTCGATTTCGTCTACTTCGGCGGTTATTACCCAGAGATGGGCCAGATCGTACGACAGGCGCGTGCATCAGGGCTGAAAACGCAGTTTATGGGGCCAGAAGGTGTGGGCAACGCCTCACTGTCTAATATTGCCGGCGCAGCCTCCGAAGGTATGCTGGTAACCCTGCCGAAGCGCTACGACCAGGTTCCAACCAACAAGCCTGTCGTTGATGCATTGAAAGCGAAGAAACTGGACCCAACCGGCCCCTTTGTCTGGACTACCTATGCGGCGCTGCAATCGCTGGCGACCGGTATGGAACGCAGCAAGAGCGCCGAACCTGAAGACATCGTGAAGAATCTGAAAGAGGGCGCTGCTGTGCCAACGGTAATGGGCAACCTGAGCTGGGACGAGAAAGGTGATCTGAAAGGCTTCGAATTTGGCGTATTCAAGTGGCATGCCGACGGGACTTCGACCGCAGTAAAATAAG
>NZ_JASUAZ010000015.1:0-95915 GCF_030283135.1 Mixta mediterraneensis
GGTAAAAGCACCAATCGCGCCGCCTTTATGCTTAATATTTTCTACGCCGGTCAGTCGCGCCATCTCTTCCCCCAGTTCACGTCCTTGTTGCAAACCGGACATCACCACGGGCGGCAGAGTAAAACTGGCCGAACGTGATTCACCGCGCTGTTTTTGATTTTCCACGACTATCCAGGCAAAGGCGTAATTCTCTTCAATTCCCGCTTCAATCGCTACCCAGAAATCGGCCTCCGGTCGGACCTGTCGCGCGTTCATCACGCGTTGACGTGCGCCCGTTCGCGTTTCCAGATGAGTTAATGGCTGTGCCGCCACGCCGCTATCGACCTCGACCCCTTCGATATGGCAGGATCCTTCTCCGAAAACGTCGTTGAACGCTTGTGCAATTGCGCGAATCTTCGCTGGGTTGATGGTGGCTGCGACAACGTGGTACATAATTGGTTGAACCCTTGAGTAATTTAAGGCAATTTTGGTCGCAGTATAACGGAAACTAAGCATGCTACAGGTCTATCTTGTTCGTCACGGTGAAACGGTATGGAATGCGGAGCGACGCATTCAGGGTCAGTCCGACAGTCCGCTGACGGAAAAAGGTGAACAACAGGCCCATCAGGTGGGTGAACGTGTTAAAGACTCAGGCATCACGCATGTCATTTCCAGCGATTTAGGACGTACGCGTCATACTGCGGAAATCATTGCTGATGCCTGCGGTTGTAGGGTGACGCTGGATCCGCGCTTACGCGAACTGAACATGGGCGTGCTGGAAAAGCGTCCACTGGATGGCTTGACGCCAGAAGAAGAAGCCTGGCGCACTACGCTGGTGAACGGTACTGAAGGAGGACGCATTCCTGAGGGCGAATCAATGACGGAAATGGCGGCGCGTATGCATGAGGCGCTGAATGCCTGTCTTGAACTGCCAGCAGGCAGCCGTCCGCTGATAGTCAGTCACGGTATGGCGCTGGGCGTGCTGGTTAGCACCATTCTGGGTTTGCCTGCTCATGCCGAACGTCGTTTACGTTTGCGTAACTGTTCGATTTCACGCATTGATCATCAGCAAAGCGCCTGGCTGGCAAAAGGTTGGGTGGTTGAAACGGCTGGGGATGTCTCTCATCTCGATGCGCCTGCACTCGACGAATTACAGCGCTAATAAAAATGCCGTCGCGAGGACGGCATTTTTGTTTTAGATCGCTGACTGACGGCGAATGGGAATCAGGTATTCACAGCGAATTTCCGAGGGCGGCTCGCTACGCTTTTTCCCACCGTGGGTGAAGAAGCGCTCAATATCCTGGCCCTCACGACGGGTGAGGCCGAGCACTGGCATACAGGTTCCATACAACAGCAGAATAAATTCCTGTAACTCTGCGCGCTGGCCGGTATAGGTGAACTGCACGTAATCACCTGCCTCAAGGATCACACTCTGACCCGAATGCATGTTTATCGCGCTATCGGCGGGTACGGCGGTAGTGTAGAGAATTTCCTGCTCATCATCTTTGTCGTGACTGGCGCGCACCTGATGCAAGCCATACAGCACTGGCGGCACCGTATCGGTTTCCAGCAGGAACTGCTTCCAGAAGTGGGTGCGCATTTCGTCACGGTAGCTGGAAATTTGCTCTAGCGTGCAGGTATAATTTTGCGTTTGTCCCACCAGAACCGTTTCCGGCAGAGTCACGAAAATGGGTTCCGGCTGCTTGTCGTCATAAAGGCGAATCGGCGGACGAATGCCGAATGAATGCCAGTCTGATGAACGGCGATACCATGCGGGCGTTTGATTAAACTGTTTTTTAAAGGCGCGAGTGAAGGTCTGCTGCGAATCGAAGCGATATTGCAGAGCAATATCCAGAATCGGGCGACTGGTCAGACGCAGCGCCACGGCGGCTTTAGATAAACGTCGTGCACGGATATAAGCACCGATCGCGTGACCGGTAACGTCTTTGAACATCCGTTGTAAATGCCACTTAGAATAACCTGCTTTCAGGGCAACATTATCAAGGGAAAGCGGTCGATCCAAATGACTCTCCAGCCAGACAAGCAAATCGCGAATGATACCGGCTTGGTCCATAAAACTTCCTCATACTCTCTGATAGCGCAGATAAACGCAGTCGATAGATAATAGCACTCATTGCTCAAAGAAGTGGGCAGTTACATTGGGGATGATTGTGCTACATCAATGCGATTTAAAACCGTTTTGGTTTGGTCAAATTGACCAACTGACAGTACATTACCTTCCTATCTATTACGTTTGCAATGGTAACTCCATGACAATACCTCGTTTTTTTATCGTCGCCTTCACCGCAATGGCCTTTTCAGCCCCGTTAATGGCCGAGGAAATTGGCTCTGTTGATACGGTTTTCAAGATGTTTGGTCCCGATCATAAAATTGTGGTGGAAGCCTTCGATGATCCGGATGTTAAAAATGTAACCTGTTATATCAGCCGAGCGAAAACCGGCGGTATCAAAGGCGGGTTAGGGCTGGCAGAAGATACGTCGGACGCGGCCATATCGTGTCAGCAAATCGGTCCGGTGGTGCTGAATGATAAGATTGCTCAAGGCAAAGCGCAGGGCGAAGTCGTTTTCCGTCAACGCACCTCGTTAATTTTCAAGAAGCTGCAGGTTGTACGCTTCTTTGATAAAAAGCGCAACGCCCTGGTCTATTTAACGTATTCGGATAAAGTGGTGGAAGGTTCGCCGAAGAATGCACTCAGCGCGGTGCCGATTATGCCGTGGCGTTAAAACCAAGAAAAAACGCCCGACCGGGCGTTTTCTACGGCTTAATCTTCAAGGTCGCCGCAAAAGCGATAACCTTCACCATGAATGGTCGCAATGATCTCTGGCGTATCTGGCGTTGACTCAAAGTGTTTACGGATGCGGCGGATGGTGACATCTACAGTACGATCGTGTGGCTTCAGTTCACGGCCGGTCATTTTTTTCAGCAGGTCGGCACGCGTCTGGATTTTGCCCGGATTTTCACAGAAATGCAGCATGGCGCGGAATTCGCTACGCGGCAGCTTGTATGGTTCGCCGTTTGGGTTAATCAGCGAACGGCTGTTAATGTCCAGCGTCCAGCCATTGAATTTGTAATCTTCTACCTGGCGACGTTCTTCACCAGGCAAAGCCAGATTCATGGTGCGCGACAGCAAATTACGTGCACGAATAGTCAGTTCACGCGGATTAAAGGGCTTAGTGATGTAATCATCGGCACCGATTTCCAGACCAAGGATTTTATCCACTTCATTATCACGACCGGTAAGAAACATCAGCGCGACGTTTGCTTGCTCGCGTAGTTCGCGTGCCAGCAGCAGACCGTTTTTGCCAGGCAGGTTGATGTCCATGATCACCAGATTGACGTCATTTTCGGTCAGAATCTGATGCATTTCAGCACCGTCGGTCGCTTCATACACCACATAACCTTCCGCCTCAAAGATGCTTTTGAGGGTGTTACGCGTGACCAGTTCGTCTTCAACGATAAGAATGTGTGGGGTCTGCATATTTCGCTACCTAAAATTTGCTAACAAATTGAAAACAGGGCGTACAGCGGTTATTCGGCTCTCTTGTAAAGAGCGGTGCGCTGCGCTGAACCATTGTACGAAATTATGTTTTAATAAACTTTATACTAACGTCAACAACAGTGTTAGCTCAGCCAGAAAGGATGAATATTGCATGCCCCAGAAGGGCATCTATCCTAACTGTATTAACCGCAACCTAACAGCACCAACAACAACCAATAAGCATAAAAATAACGCTTCGTTGACTTATATCAAATGCAATTGTAGCACGTTAACACTTTTGTGAAAAACTTCTCGTAGATTGCCTGCTTAGCTCACAAAAAGCAGCATTTTCGCTCCATTCCTCTTGCCAGGCCAGCAAAGTAAAAGCCTGGGAGGAGGCTGTTTTACCGCAATGAAATTAAATATTTTTTTATTGAATATTGTGTTTTAACCCATTTTTCCGCCAGATATTGCGTTACGCCATTTTTTAACGTGTTTTAACATTGTTAACATTATATTTCCTGGCTTTTTATTGATCCATTGAGTGGGCAGAACGCGTGTTATAATGCGCCGCGATTTTAACAAACTGATGGAATAATCATGCGATTCCCCCTGATTCTGGTTTCGCCCGCTCGGGCAGAAAATATTGGTGCTGCCGCGCGTGCGATGAAAACCATGGGTTTTAGCGAGTTGCGAATCGTTGCCAGTGAGGCGTGGCGGGAACCTGCGGCCCGACGCGTGGCGCACGGTGCCGGAGAGATCCTTGATAATCTGCAAACTTTTGACACCCTGGCTGGTGCGCTGGCTGACATTGATTTTTCGGTCGCGACCACTGCACGCAGTCGGGCGAAATTCCGCTATTACGCTACGCCAGCGCAGGTTGAAACGCAGCTACTGGAAAAACGTCAATGGGTAAACAGTATGGCGTTGGTGTTTGGGCGGGAAGACAGCGGTCTGATGAACGAAGAGTTAGATCAGGTCGATCTGCTTACCGGTATTCCCATGGCAAATGATTATCCCTCTCTGAATTTAGGGCAGGCGGTGATGGTGTACTGCTATCAGTTAGCGGCACTGAATCAGGTGGTAGCACCTACGCCACAACTGGCCGATGCACAACAGTTACACGCTTTGCGTCAGCGATTTCAGCATTTACTGGTTCGGCTTCATGTAAGCGGTGATGAAAAGATGGCCGACTGGATCGATCAACGCGTTGGATTATTGGAACAACGCGACAGCGCCATGCTGCATCGTCTGCTGCACGATATAGAAAAAAAACTTATAGATAAATCGTCGGGTAAATCGTAATTTTCCAGCGTCAGATCGCAATAAATGTGCTCATTGCCAACGATCCACACAGCATTTTTTATTCGGAGCGGAACTGTACGCAGTGATTGAAATTTATACAATTGACAAATCCGTTGACTTAACGCGCGCTTTGCTTTACTTCTGGAAGGCAGACGGACAAACAAAGACAGATAAAATAAATCTCAATGCGTAATTTCAGCCTGAACATCACAATTATTACCACCACCATTACCACAGGTAACGGTGCGGGCTGACGCATACAGGAAAAACAGAAAAAAAGCCCGCACCTAAACAGTGTGGGCTTTTTTTTCGGCTCAAATTCAGGAGAATTTATATCATGCGAGTGCTGAAATTCGGCGGAACCTCGGTGGCAAATGCGGAACGTTTTCTTCGCGTAGCCGACATTTTGGAAAGTAACGCGCAGCAGGGACAGGTTGCAACCGTGCTCTCGGCTCCGGCCAAAATCACCAATCATTTGGTGGCGATGATTGAGAAAACCATCAGTGGTCAGGACGCTTTGCCGAACATCAGTGATGCCGAACGTATTTTTGCCGATCTGTTGCGAGGTCTGGCTGATGCACAGCCAGGCTTTGATTACGACCGAATGAAAACCCGCGTGGATGTAGAATTTGCGCAGCTGAAGCAGGTGTTACATGGCATCAGCCTGCTGGGGCAATGTCCAGACAGCGTGAATGCCGCTATGATCTGCCGCGGTGAAAAACTCTCAATTGCTATCATGGAAGCGCTGTTGCAGGCGCGTGGTCATGCGGTCAGCGTTATTGATCCGGTAGAAAAACTCCTCGCCACTGGGCATTACCTCGAATCCACCGTAGATATTGCCGAATCGACCCGTCGTATCGAAGCCAGCAAAATTCCCGCTGAGAATATGATCCTGATGGCCGGTTTTACCGCCGGTAACGAGCGGGGCGAGCTGGTAGTACTGGGCCGTAACGGTTCCGATTATTCAGCTGCGGTATTGGCCGCCTGTTTGCGCGCCGACTGCTGTGAAATCTGGACCGATGTGGATGGGGTATATACCTGTGACCCGCGTCAGGTTCCTGATGCGCGCCTGCTGAAATCCATGTCTTATCAGGAGGCGATGGAGCTTTCCTATTTCGGCGCCAAAGTGCTTCATCCTCGCACTATCGCCCCCATTGCTCAGTTCCAGATCCCTTGCCTGATCAAAAATACGGCTAATCCGCAAGCCCCTGGCACCTTAATCGGCGGCGAAGGCGCTCAGGACGAGAATCCGGTAAAAGGCATCACCAACCTGAATAACATGGCGATGTTTAACGTCTCTGGCCCAGGCATGAAAGGAATGATTGGCATGGCGGCGCGCGTATTTGCTGCGATGTCACGCACCGGCATTTCGGTGGTCCTGATTACCCAGTCTTCGTCTGAATACAGCATCAGCTTCTGCGTGCCGCAGAACGAGCAGGCACGTGCGCGCCGCGTGCTGGAAGAAGAGTTTTATCTTGAACTGAAAGATGGGCTGCTCGATCCGCTGGACGTGCTCGAAAACCTGGCGGTCATTTCCGTGGTTGGCGATGGTATGCGTACGTTGCGCGGCATCTCCGCGAAATTTTTTTCAGCGCTGGCACGTGCCAACATCAATATCGTGGCCATCGCGCAGGGCTCATCAGAGCGATCCATCTCGGTAGTGGTTAATAACGATGATGTCACCACTGGCGTGCGCGTGGTGCACCAAATGCTGTTTGCCACCGATCAGGTGATCGAAGTGTTTGTGATCGGCGTGGGTGGCGTGGGCGGCGCATTGCTGGATCAGCTGCATCGCCAGCAGGCGTGGCTCAAGCAAAAGCACATTGATTTGCGCGTCTGCGGCATCGCCAATTCACGCGCCTTATTAACTAACGTGCACGGCATCGATTTAAACCACTGGAAAGCCGAACTGAGCGAAGCCAAAGAGCCGTTTAATCTGGGCCGACTGAACCGCCTGGTGAAAGAGTATCACCTGCTGAATCCGGTGATTGTTGACTGTACTTCAAGCCAGGCCGTTGCCGATCAGTACGCCGATTTCCTGGCGGACGGTTTCCACGTGGTGACGCCGAACAAAAAGGCCAATACGTCTTCCTGGAATTACTATCAGCAGATGCGCGCCGCCGCCGCGAAGTCACGTCGTAAATTCCTTTATGACACCAACGTTGGCGCGGGTTTACCGGTCATTGAGAATTTGCAAAATTTGCTCAATGCTGGCGACGAACTCATTAAATTTTCCGGTATTCTTTCGGGTTCGCTTTCCTTTATTTTCGGTAAGCTGGATGAAGGCGTATCGCTGTCGGAAGCGACCAAAATGGCGCGTGAAATGGGCTTTACCGAGCCGGATCCGCGTGACGATCTTTCAGGCACGGATGTGGCGCGTAAATTACTGATACTGGCCCGTGAAGCCGGTTATCAACTGGAGCTGAGTGATATTGAAATCGAGCCGCTGCTGCCTGAAAGCCTGAATGACATTCAAGACATTGAGCAATTTATGCAGCGCCTGCCAGAGCTGGACAATGCTTTTGCCGCGCGCATAGCAAAAGCCCGCGATGAAGGTAAAGTGTTACGCTTCGTCGGCGCGATTGAAGAGGGCGGAGCCTGTAAGGTGAAAATTGCGGCGGTGGACAGTAATGATCCGCTCTATAAAGTGAAAAATGGCGAAAACGCGCTGGCGTTTTACAGCCGCTATTATCAACCGATTCCGCTGGTGCTGCGCGGGTACGGTGCCGGAAATGATGTCACTGCGGCCGGCGTTTTTGCCGATCTGTTGCGCACCCTGTCATGGAAGTTGGGAGTTTAAAAATGATAAAAATTTATGCACCGGCCTCAATTGGTAACGTTAGCGTCGGCTTTGATGTGCTGGGCGCGGCGGTTTCGCCGGTGGATGGTTCGTTACTGGGGGATTGCGTTTCAGTCGAAGCCGCAGACAGTTTTAGCCTGACCAATGCAGGCAGTTTTGTTAGCAAATTGCCCGCTGATCCGAAAGACAACATTGTTTACCAGTGCTGGCAGCGTTTCTGCGAAGCCATTGGTAAAACCGTGCCGGTCGCCATGACGCTGGAAAAAAATATGCCGATCGGTTCGGGGCTGGGATCAAGCGCCTGTTCGGTTGTCGCGGGTTTGATGGCGATGAACGAATTTTGCGATAAACCGCTCAACGATACTGAACTGCTGTCGCTGATGGGTGAACTGGAAGGGCGTATTTCAGGCAGCGTACACTACGATAACGTCGCGCCATGCTTTCTTGGCGGCATTCAGCTGATGCTGGAAGAGAATGGCGTGATTAGTCAGGAGGTGCCGGGCTTTGACGACTGGCTGTGGGTGATGGCGTATCCCGGCATCAAAGTTTCCACCGCGGAAGCGCGGGCGATTTTGCCTGCGCAATACCGTAAACAAGATTGCATCAAGCATGGCCGCCTGCTGGCGGGGTTCATTCATGCCTGTCATACACGCCAGCCACAGCTGGCCGCTAAACTTATGCAAGATGTGATCGCCGAACCCTACCGTACTAAACTGCTGCCGGGATTTGCCGAAGCGCGTCAGGCCGCGCAGGATATTGGTGCCCTGGCTTGCGGCATTTCCGGTTCTGGTCCAACACTTTTTGCCGTTTGCAATCAAATGGAAACGGCCCAGCGGATGGCCGACTGGCTGAGCCAGCACTATCTGCAAAATGATGAAGGCTTCGTCCATATCTGCCGTCTTGATACGGCTGGCGCACGTAAACTGGGATAATGCATGAAACTCTACAATCTTAAGGATCACAACGAGCAGGTCAGCTTCGCCCAGGCGGTGAAACAAGGTCTGGGTTCGCAGCAAGGGCTGTTTTTCCCGCTTGAGCTGCCCGAATTTGAACTGACTGACATTGATGCCATGCTGGAGATGGATTTTGTTAGCCGCAGCAGCAAGATTCTTTCTGCCTATATCGGCGACGAGATCCCCGCTCACTCACTCGCCGAGCGCGTTAAGGCTGCGTTTACTTTCCCGGCCCCGGTTAAGCAGGTGAGCGATGACGTAGCCTGTCTGGAACTGTTCCACGGCCCGACGCTGGCGTTCAAAGATTTTGGTGGCCGCTTTATGGCACAAATGCTGTCCTTTGTCAGCGGCAGCGATGAGCAGATTACGATTCTGACCGCAACGTCAGGTGATACCGGTGCCGCTGTCGCCCATGCCTTTTACGGCATGGAAAATGTGCGCGTCGTTATCCTCTATCCGCAGGGCAAAATCAGCCCCTTGCAGGAAAAGCTGTTCTGTACGCTGGGTGGCAATATTGAAACCATTGCCATTGACGGTGATTTCGATGCGTGCCAGTCGCTGGTTAAGCAGGCGTTTGACGATGAAGAACTGAAAAAGGCGATTGGCCTGAACTCGGCAAACTCCATCAATATCAGTCGGCTGCTGGCGCAGATTTGTTATTACTTTGAAGCCGTCGCGCAGTTGCCGCAGGAAAAACGTAATCAACTGGTGGTTTCTGTGCCAAGCGGTAACTTTGGCGATTTAACCGCTGGCCTGCTGGCAAAATCACTGGGTCTGCCGATCAAGCGTTTTATCGCAGCAACCAACGCTAACGATACCGTGCCGCGTTTCCTCGGTAATGGTGCGTGGACACCGAATGCGACTGTGGCAACCCTGTCGAATGCGATGGACGTTAGCCAGCCAAATAACTGGCCGCGCGTAGAAGAGTTGTTCCGCCGTAAAGCCTGGCGTTTGGGCGATCTGGCGTACGGCGCAGTATCGGATGACACGACCAAAGCAGCGATGCGTGAGCTGGCGGATATAGGTTACATCTCTGAACCACACGCTGCGATTGCCTGGCGTTTACTGCGCGATCAGCTTCAGGAGGGCGAATATGGCTTGTTCCTGGGAACCGCGCATCCGGCGAAATTTATCGAAAGCGTGGAAGCCATTCTGGATCAGAAGCTGGAATTACCGGCTGAATTAGCCGAGCGCGCCAGCTTACCGTTACTGTCACATAATATGAAAGCGGACTTTGCCCCGCTTCGCGCTTTCTTGCTGAAAGCATAAGTAGCGCGAACAAGGGACGGTCCCCGTCCCTTTTATCAGGCCTGTTCGGCTCGCTTAAATACCCACTCGTCATGGCTGCTACTGGCCGCATCAAACGCATAACCCTCGGCATCAAACGCCCGCAGCTGTTCCGGCTTTTGCAACTGGTTCTGAATCACATAGCGACTCATTAATCCGCGGGCTTTTTTGGCATAGAAACTGATGACTTTGAACTTGCCGTTTTTCTCATCTAAAAATACCGGCTTAATCAGTCGCGCCTGTAACTTCTGCGGCCTCAGCGCTTTGAAGTATTCATCCGAGGCCAGGTTGATCAGCACATCATCGCCTTGATCGGCCAGGGCTTCATTAATTTTATCTGTCAGCAACTCACCCCAGAAACTGTACAGATCTTTGCCTGCCGGGTTGGCCAGTTTGATCCCCATTTCCAGACGATAAGGCTGCATTAAATCCAGTGGACGCAGCAAGCCATACAGGCCAGACAACATTCGCAGATGCTGCTGCGCAAAATCGAAATCTTTATCGCTGAACGTTTCTGCCTGCAAGCCGGTATAAACATCGCCTTTAAATGCCAGAATCGCCTGACGCGCATTGTCCGGCGTGAATTCAGCCTGCCAGCTGTTAAAACGATCGGCGTTAAGGTGCGCCAGTTTGTCGCTGATATGCATTAGCGAAGCGATTTGCGCCGGGGAGAGATCGCGTGCCACCTCAATCAGCTGTTGTGACTTTTCTAACAATGCCGGTTGGGTATATCGCGGGGTTGCCAGTGGGCTTTCATAGTCCAGTGTCTTGGCGGGAGAAATCACCATCAACATATTCGCCTCCTCATATAACCCTCGTTTTTACAGGGCGTTGGCCGGTTATTTGGCCTCGCAGTGTAGCAAAAAAGCCGCAAAGATCGGCAAATTACACCTATTCGTCAGCGCTATCGTAAACGGCATTTCCTAACCTTGCGCCGCCGTTGCCGCGTGATATTATCGCCACAGCCTTTTTTCACCCTGACAGTTAACTAAGAGAAAAGAACATGACGGACAAACTTACTTCCTTGCGTCAATTAACCACCGTAGTTGCAGACACCGGTGATATTGCAGCCATGAAGCTGTACCAGCCGCAAGACGCGACCACCAACCCTTCTCTGATCCTCAACGCCGCACAAATCCCGGAATACCGCAAACTGATCGATGAAGCGATTGGCTGGGCGCGTGAGCAGAGCAACAGCAAAGAAGAGCAGCTACAGCTGGTTTCTGACAAGCTGGCCGTCAACATTGGGCTGGAAATCCTCAAACTGATCCCAGGCCGTATCTCAACAGAAGTGGATGCACGTCTTTCTTACGACACTGAAGGCAGCATCGCGAAAGCGCGCAGCCTGATCAAATTGTATAACGATGCGGGTATCAGCAACGACCGTATTCTGATCAAACTGGCGTCTACCTGGCAGGGTATCCGTGCGGCGGAGCAGCTGGAAAAAGAAGGCATTAACTGTAACCTGACGCTGCTGTTCTCTTTCGCGCAGGCGCGTGCATGTGCAGAAGCGGGCGTGTTTCTGATTTCTCCCTTCGTGGGCCGTATCCTTGACTGGTACAAAGCCAATACCGACAAAAAAGAGTACGCGGCACACAATGATCCCGGCGTCGTTTCCGTGTCTGAAATCTATAATTATTACAAGCAACACGGTTATGAAACCGTTGTCATGGGCGCCAGCTTCCGTAACGTTGGCGAAATCATTGAGCTGGCGGGCTGCGATCGTCTGACTATCTCGCCAGCATTGCTGAAAGAACTGGCTGAAAGCGAAGGTACGCTTGAGCGCAAACTGAGCTACAGCGGCGAAGTGAAAGCGCGTCCAGCGAAAATGACCGAATCTGAATTCCTGTGGCAGCATAATCAGGACCCTATGGCGGTGGCAAAACTGGCTGAAGGTATCCGTAACTTTGCGGTTGACCAGGGCAAACTTGAGAAGATGCTGGCAGAACTGCTGTAATCGTGGGCCGTGACGGCAGTTGTCGTCACGGTTTTTTCTTTTCCGTCACTTTCGCTTTGTATTATCCTCTCGCTATTCCCCTTCTGTTTCACCGCTACGCGGTAAATCACAGCGAATTAAATAAATGAATATATTACGTATTGGGTTGATCTCCGTTTCCGATCGCGCCGCTAACGGCATTTATCAGGATCAGGGCATTCCGGCACTGGAAAGCTGGCTAAGCAGCGCCATTAGCACACCGTTTGAGGTTGAAACGCGTCTGGTCCCGGATGAACAGCCAATGATCGAACAGACAATTTGCGAACTGGTGGATGAGCGTTTTTGCCATCTGGTATTCACGACGGGTGGCACGGGGCCAGCGCGCCGTGATGTCACGCCCGATGCGACATTAGCCGTTGCCGATCGTGAGATGCCTGGCTTTGGCGAACAAATGCGTCAAATCAGCCTGCAATTTGTGCCAACGGCAATTCTATCGCGTCAGGTGGGAGTGATTCGTAAGCAGTCGCTGATTCTGAATCTTCCCGGCCAACCCAAATCGATTAAAGAGACGCTGGAAGGGCTTAAAGATGAACAGGGGAAAGTAAAAGTCGCAGGTATTTTCGCTTCTGTACCTTATTGTTTACAGTTGCTGGAAGGGCCGTATATTGAAACCCATACGCAAGTCGTAGCAGCTTTTCGCCCAAAAAGCGCGATGCGTGAGATAAATAACTGAATATTCCCTTTTTCAGGCATAAGCTACAGCCTGGCTGATGTAGTAAAAAATTGACGGTATAGTAATGCAAAATTTACAACCGCTTTTCTTTTGCCTCTGGAATGTTATGGAATCGACCCCTACTCAGCGCCTGGACCACCAGGATTATAAAACGCTTGCCCTTGCCGCCCTTGGCGGTGCGCTGGAGTTCTACGACTTCATTATCTTTGTCTTTTTCGCTGCGGTTATTGGCGACCTGTTTTTTCCGCCAGATATGCCGGAGTGGCTGCGCCAGTTGCAGACGTTTGCCATCTTTGCGGCAGGCTATCTGGCGCGCCCGCTAGGCGGTATCGTAATGGCGCACTTTGGTGACAAAGTTGGCCGCAAAAAGATGTTCAGCCTGAGTATTTTACTGATGGCGTTACCAACGCTGGCGATGGGTGCCTTACCGGGGTATCACGCTATTGGCATTGCCGCGCCGTTGCTAATGTTGCTGATGCGCATATTGCAAGGTGCGGCCATTGGCGGTGAGGTGCCGGGCGCCTGGGTGTTTGTTGCGGAGCATGTGCCACAAAAACGCGTCGGTTTCGCCTGCGGCACACTGACTGCGGGGCTGACCGCCGGAATTTTACTGGGTTCGCTGGTGGCGACCGTGATTAACAGCACCATGTCGCCGACCGCGATTGCGGCAAGCGGCTGGCGCATTCCGTTTTTTCTTGGTGGTCTCTTTGGCCTGGTCGCGATGTATCTCCGCCGCTGGCTGCATGAAACCCCCGTCTTTCAGCAGCTGCAGCAGCAAAAAGCGCTGGCAGAAACGTTGCCGCTGAAAACCGTGCTGAAAAGCCATAAACGCAGCGTTGTCGTGTCGATGCTGCTGACCTGGCTGCTGTCAGCCTGCATTGTGGTGGTGATTTTAATGGCACCGACATTAATGCAAAAACAGCACGCTGTTTCAGCCGCGCTGAGCTTGCAGGCCAACAGTCTGGCGACGGTGATGCTGCTGGCCGGTTGCGTCATTACCGGTTGGTTAGTGGATCGTTTTGGCGCGGCACGCGTATTAATGGTTGGCTCAGTATTGCTGGCGCTGTGTAGCTGGAATTTTTTCCATCAACTCGACAATGGACCGCAGGCGCTGTTTGTCAGTTATGGCCTGGCAGGGCTGAGCGTTGGCGTGGTTGGCGTAGTGCCATTTGTGATGGTCAGCGCTTTTCCGGCTGCGGTGCGCTTTACCGGCATCTCCTTCTCTTATAACGTTGCCTATGCCATTTTTGGCGGCCTGACACCGATTTTCGTCACGCTCATTTTGCGTTTGACGCCGCTGGCGCCAGCCTGGTATGTGCTGTCGCTGGCATTAATCGGGTTACTGACTGGGCTGTATCTGCATAGCCAGCAAAAGCACGCCAGGGCCGTCAGGGAAGTTAACGCCTGACTTTTTTGCCATAAACAGACTTTTTGCAAAATTTTTTTCATTTAACCCTTGATGCGCTTCGAAGCGGCCCCATTTACTTGTCATCGAGCGTTGTGGACGGTGGAAAAAAGCAGGTGGTGATGGTTGAAAGCAAACAACCCGCCCGCATAACAGGTTCACAACCCAAACTGGCAAAGAATTTTAGTGGGAGACGTTTAGATGGGTAAGATTATTGGTATTGACCTGGGCACAACCAACTCTTGTGTTGCGATCATGGATGGCACCAAAGCTCGCGTGCTGGAAAACGCTGAAGGCGATCGCACCACGCCTTCGATTATTGCTTACACCCAGGATGGCGAAACGCTGGTTGGTCAGCCAGCTAAACGTCAGGCAGTGACTAACCCGCAGAACACTTTGTTCGCGATTAAGCGCCTGATTGGTCGTCGTTTCCAGGATGAAGAAGTACAGCGTGATATTAAAATCATGCCGTATAAAATCACCAATGCGGATAACGGCGATGCATGGCTGGAAGTAAAAGGCCAGAAAATGGCACCTCCACAGATTTCTGCGGAAGTGCTGAAAAAAATGAAAAAAACCGCAGAAGATTATCTCGGTGAGCCAGTGACTGAAGCGGTAATTACCGTTCCCGCTTACTTCAACGACGCACAGCGTCAGGCTACCAAAGATGCAGGCCGCATCGCCGGTCTGGAAGTAAAACGTATCATTAACGAACCAACCGCCGCTGCGCTGGCATATGGTCTGGACAAAGGTCAGGGTAACCGCACCATCGCGGTATACGATCTGGGTGGTGGTACGTTTGATATTTCCATCATCGAAATCGATGAAGTGGATGGCGAAAAAACGTTTGAAGTTCTGGCAACCAATGGTGACACCCACCTTGGTGGTGAAGACTTCGACAGCCGCCTGATTAACTATCTGGTTGCTGAGTTTAAGAAAGACCAGGGCATTGATCTGCACAACGATCCGCTGGCCATGCAGCGTCTGAAAGAAGCGGCAGAGAAAGCGAAAATCGAGCTTTCTTCAGCGCAACAGACTGACGTTAACCTGCCCTATATCACTGCAGATGCGACCGGTCCTAAGCACCTGAACATCAAAGTTACTCGCGCTAAGCTGGAATCGCTGGTTGAAGATCTGGTTACCCGTTCGATTGAGCCGCTGAAAGTGGCGCTGCAGGACGCTGGTTTATCGGTTTCAGACATCAACGACGTGATTCTGGTGGGCGGTCAGACCCGTATGCCACTGGTTCAGGCTAAAGTAACTGAATTCTTCGGCAAAGAGCCACGTAAAGACGTGAACCCGGATGAAGCGGTTGCTGTTGGTGCTGCGGTGCAGGGCGGTGTACTGGGTGGCGACGTGAAAGACGTGCTGCTGCTGGACGTGACGCCGCTGTCGCTGGGTATCGAAACCATGGGGGGTGTGATGACGTCGCTGATTGGCAAGAACACCACGATCCCAACCAAACACAGCCAGGTGTTCTCAACTGCTGAGGACAATCAGAATGCCGTAACTATTCACGTGCTGCAGGGTGAACGTAAACGCTCTAACGATAACAAATCGCTGGGCCAGTTTAACCTGGATGGCATTCAGCCAGCGCCACGTGGTATGCCACAGATCGAAGTGACCTTCGATATTGATGCTGACGGTATTTTGCATGTGTCTGCGAAAGACAAAAACAGCGGTAAAGAGCAGAAAATCACCATCAAAGCCTCTTCTGGTCTGAATGAAGAAGAGATCGCAAAAATGGTGCGTGAGGCGGAAGCTAACGCTGAGTCTGACCGTAAGTTCGAAGAGCTGGTGCAAACGCGTAACCAGGGCGATCAGATTGCCCACAGCACGCGTAAGCAGCTGGAAGAAGCTGGCGACAAACTGTCTGCTGACGACAAAGCACCAATCGAAGCGGCACTGGCTGCTCTGGAAACGTCACTGAAGGGCGAAGATAAAGCCGACATCGAAGCCAAAATGCAGGCATTGATGGAAGTCTCCAGCAAACTGATGGAAGCAGCACAGCAATCTCAGGCGGGTGCTGCCGATGCAGGCGACGCGTCAGCGAAACAAGAAGATGACGTGGTTGACGCTGAATTCGAAGAAGTAAAAGACAACAAGAAATAATTGCCCCTGACCGGGCGCGGCGGTTGGCCTGACAGCCGTTGAAACCAGCACGGGCGTAGGAGATCTCTCCACGCCCGTGCGATCATGTTAAGGGCTAGATAAATGGCGAAGAGTGATTACTACGAGATTTTAGGCGTCGCCAAATCCGCAGACGAGCGTGAAATCAAAAAGGCGTACAAGCGCCTGGCAATGAAATTTCACCCGGACCGTAATCCTGGGGATAAAGAAGCTGAAGCCAAATTTAAAGAGATCAAGGAAGCCTACGAAATTCTGACCGATGCGCAGAAGCGTGCGGCTTACGATCAATATGGCCACGCAGCATTTGAGCAAGGCGGCATGGGCGGCGGCGGATTCGGTGGCGGCGGCGCAGATTTCAGCGATATCTTTGGCGACGTATTTGGCGACATCTTTGGTGGTGGACGCCGTCAGCGCGCATCCCGTGGCGCTGATTTACGCTACAACATGGAACTGACGCTGGAAGAAGCGGTACGCGGCGTGACCAAAGAGATCCGCATTCCGACGCTGGAAGAGTGTGAAGTATGCCATGGTAGCGGCGCGAAGGCCGGAACCAAGCCGCAAACGTGTTCCACCTGTCACGGTGCGGGCCAGGTACAGATGCGTCAGGGCTTTTTCACCGTTCAGCAAGCGTGTCCAACCTGTCATGGGCGAGGCTCGGTAATTAAAGATCCGTGCAATGCCTGTCATGGTCATGGACGCGTCGAGAAATCGAAAACCTTGTCGGTGAAAATTCCTGCAGGCGTTGATACAGGCGATCGTATCCGTTTAAGTGGTGAAGGTGAAGCGGGTGAGCATGGCGCACCAGCAGGCGATCTGTACGTTCAGGTATCGGTAAAGAAACACCCGATCTTTGAGCGTGAAGATAACAATCTTTACTGCGAAGTGCCGATCAACTTTGCGATGGCTGCGTTAGGCGGCGAGATCGAAGTGCCGACGCTGGATGGTCGTGTGAAGCTAAAAGTGCCGTCTGAAACCCAAACCGGCAAGCTGTTCCGTATGCGTGGCAAAGGGGTGAAATCGGTACGCGGCGGCGCTGTCGGCGATCTGCTTTGTCGCGTCGTGGTGGAAACCCCGGTCAGCCTCAATGAGAAACAGAAATCACTGTTGCGTGAACTGGAAGAGAGCTTCGGTGGCCCAACCGGTGAGCACAACAGTCCACGCTCGAAAAGCTTCTTTGAAGGCGTGAAGAAGTTTTTTGACGACTTAACCCGATAAGCGTCTAAAGTTTCCAAAACCAGCGCCCAGTCGCTGGTTTTTTTATACGTCCTTTAAATGCTCGGTATTTGCGAGTAATTATTCATAAATAACCTGCTTTTAACGAACTGTTATAGTGATTATCCTAGCCTCTTTGTTTTTCCTCTGGAAAAGGACAATTGCTTATGAACAGCCGATTAAAAAAGCTCCTCAATAGCGATGCGACAGGCGGCGTAGTATTGATCGTCGCGGCGGCGCTAGCGATGTTTCTGGCGAATAACAGCAGCACACAACAGGGCTATCTTCATTTCCTGACCATTCCGGTTGAGTTCCGTTTTGGCGACCTGGACATTAGCAAAAATTTATTGCTATGGATCAACGATGCATTGATGGCGCTGTTTTTCCTGATGATAGGGCTGGAAGTTAAGCGCGAGTTAGTGATGGGCGCGCTGGCAAAGCGTGAACAGGCGATCTTCCCTCTGATTGCTGCGGTGGGGGGAATGTTACTGCCGGGGCTGATTTTCCTGCTTTTTAATGGTGCAGATGCAGCGACCCGCAACGGCTGGGCCATTCCAACTGCGACTGATATTGCTTTTGCCCTTGGTATTCTGGCGTTATTAGGCAGCCGCGTACCGCCTGCACTGAAAATCTTCTTAATGGCGTTAGCGATCATTGACGATCTGGGTGCAATAGTGATTATTGCCCTGTTTTATACCTCCGATCTTTCTCTTGTCTCATTGAGCGTCGCTGCTGTGGCCATTGGCGTATTGGTGGTGATGAACCTGCTGAACGTGCGCAATACTTCACTGTATTTGATAGTTGGCATGGTTCTGTGGACCGCAGTGTTGAAATCCGGTGTGCACGCTACGCTGGCTGGCGTAGTCGTTGGCTTCCTGATCCCGTTGGCGAAAAAAGAGGGCCACTCTCCCGCCATTCACCTTGAACATGCGCTACATCCGTGGGTTCGCTGGCTGATCCTGCCGCTATTTGCTTTTGTTAATGCCGGCGTATCACTGGACGGTATTTCGTTCGACAGCCTGTTCTCCTTATTACCGCTGGGTATCATGGCAGGATTGCTAATCGGTAAACCGCTGGGTATCACATTATTTTGCTGGCTGGCGGTAAAAATGGGCCTGGCTAAGCTGCCTGAGAACACTGATTTCAGGGACATAGCCGCTGTGGGCGTGCTATGCGGTATTGGTTTCACCATGTCGATTTTTATCGGTTCGCTGGCGTATGGTGACAGCAGTGCGGAGCTCATTACCTTAGCCAAACTGGGCATTTTGATTGGCTCAGTTTGCTCTGCTGTATTGGGCTATCTGATTTTGCGGCGTCGTCTGGCAAAACACGCAGCGTAAGCGGTTGAGAAAGTAGGTATGCCACACATCAATTACAACCATCTTTATTACTTCTGGCATGTTTGCCGTGAAGGGTCGATTGTCGGTGCGGCGGAAGCCTTATTCCTGACGCCGCAAACCATTACCGGGCAGATCAAAGCGCTTGAAGAGCGCCTGCAGGGCAAGCTATTCCAGCGTCGGGGCAGGGGAGTCGTACCCACAGAATTAGGGCAGTTGGTTTTCCGCTATGCCGACCGTATGTTTATGCTCAGCCAGGAAATGCTTGATATTGTTAACTATCGCAAAGAATCGCATTTGCTGTTTGATGTCGGTGTAGCGGATGCGCTATCTAAGCAGCTGGTGAGTAAAGTGCTGGAAGCGGCGGTGATCTCCGATGAGAAAATTCATTTGCGCTGTTTTGAATCTACCCACGAAATGCTACTGGAACAGCTTAGTCAGCATAAGCTGGATATGATTGTATCGGACTGCTCCATTGATTCCACCCAGCAGGAAGGTCTGTTTTCGGTGAAGCTGGGTGAATGTCCGGTGAGCTTTTGGTGCGCACAACCGCCGCCTGAATTGCCGTTCCCGGCGAGTCTGGAAACGCGGCGATTACTAATTCCGGGGCGTCGCTCAATGTTGGGCCGTAAAATTCTTGACTGGATTAACCGCCAGGGATTACAGGTGGAAATTTTGGGTGAGTTTGATGATGCGGCTTTAATGAAAGCATTTGGTGCGCAGCAGAAGGCGATTTTCGTCGCCCCAGGTTTATACAGGCAAGATCTTTATCAAAGCGCTGAAATCTGTGAAATTGGCCGGCTGGATACAGTGCTGGAGGAGTACCATGTCATTTTTGCCGAACGCATGATCCAGCATCCGGCGGTACAGCGTATTTGCCAACGTGACTTTAGCGAACTGTTCGCTTCACAAACAACAGACGAAAAAAAACCGGCTTAGCGCCGGTTCTTTCAACAAAGCGATTAACAACCCGCGATTAAGCCAGTTTGCTGATCTGTGCAGCTAAGTTTGCTTTATAACGTGCAGCTTTGTTTTTGTGGATCAGACCTTTAGCAGCCTGACGGTCCACGATTGGTTGCATTTCGTTGAATGCGTTCTGCGCAGCAGCTTTGTCGCCTGAAGCGATCGCCGCGTATACTTTCTTAACGAAGGTACGCATCATAGAGCGGCGGCTAGCGTTATGCTTACGGCGTTTCTCAGATGTTACGGCGCGTTTCTTAGCTGATTTGATATTAGCCAAGGTCCAACTCCCAAATGTGTTCTGTATAGACAAATCAAAGGCCGAGGACTATGCCTTTTGAACCTTCTTTTGTCAATGGATTTGTGCAAATAAGCGGCGCTATAGGAACGACGCTCGGTTACGTATTTGATGGCGCAAGATTCTACCAGCTTCCCCCTACTGAATACAGTATTTCGCGACAAAATTCTTCTGTCCCGCTTCAGCGGCAGTAAATGACCGTCATAAAGCAGAAAGGCGTGCTGACGGGTTAACCTTCGCGGCTTTCAAGGGTATAATCCGCCGATTTCCATCGCGTTGAGTCAGCCATGAAGTTTATCCGCGGTATTCATAATCTTAACGAGCAGCATCGTGGCTGCGTACTGACCATTGGTAATTTCGATGGCGTGCACCGCGGTCACCAGGCGCTGATGTCCCAGCTGCGCGAAGAGGGACGCAAACGTCATTTGCCGGTAATGGTAATGCTGTTTGAGCCGCAGCCGCTTGAGCTGTTTGCTGGCGAGAAAGCGCCTGCCCGTTTGACGCGCCTGCGTGAGAAGCTTAAATACCTGGCTGAAGCGGGCATTGATGAGGTGTTGTGCGTACGCTTCGATCGCCGTTTTGCGGCGTTATCAGCACAAAATTTTATTGCTGAACTGCTGGTCAAAAAACTCAATGTGAAGTTCCTGGCCGTCGGCGATGATTTCCGCTTTGGCGCTGGTCGTTTGGGCGATTTCCTGTTATTACAGAAAGCCGGTGCTGAGTACGGCTTTGATGTGGTCAGCACTCAAACCTTTTGTGACGGCGGCAAGCGTATTAGCAGCACAGCCGTGCGTCAGGCGCTGGCCAATGATGATTTTGCGCTGGCACAGTTGCTGTTAGGCCACCCTTTCAGTATTTCAGGCCGCGTAGTGCACGGCGATGAATTGGGACGCACCCTCGGTTTCCCCACCGCGAACCTTCCTTTACGCCGCGCTGTTTCGCCGGTGAAAGGGGTTTTTGCGGTTGAGGTACATGGCTTGACGCCACAGCCGCTGCCAGGCGTAGCGAATATTGGCACGCGTCCAACGGTAAAAGGTTTACGCCAGCAGCTTGAAGTTCACCTGCTTGACATCAATATGAATCTATATGGTCAGCATATTAACGTGGTGCTGAAGCAGAAATTACGAAACGAGCAGCGCTTTGCCTCACTGGAGGCGTTGAAAGAACAAATAGCGAAAGATGTGGTGACAGCCCGACAGTTCTTTGGGCTTTAACCCGAGCGAAAAACGGAATCGAGAATCTGATGAGTGACTATAAATCTACCCTGAATTTGCCGGAAACGGGGTTCCCGATGCGTGGCGATCTGGCCAAACGCGAACCGGGAATGCTGCAACGTTGGTATGATGACAACCTGTACGGCATCATTCGCGAAGCCAAAAAAGGGAAAAAAACCTTTATTCTGCACGATGGCCCTCCTTATGCGAACGGCAGCATTCATATTGGTCACTCTGTTAACAAGATTCTGAAAGACATTATTGTCAAATCGAAAGGCATGGCGGGTTATGATTCGCCCTATGTTCCGGGCTGGGACTGCCACGGCTTGCCTATCGAACATAAAGTCGAACAGATGATTGGCAAGCCAGGTGAAAAAGTCACCGCAGCTGAGTTCCGTGAAGCGTGCCGTAAATATGCCGCTGAGCAGGTAGAAGGCCAAAAAGCTGACTTTATCCGCCTGGGGGTATTGGGTGACTGGGAGCGTCCTTACCTGACGATGAATTTCCAGACCGAAGCCAATATCATTCGCGCGCTTAGCAAGATCATCGGCAATGGTCACCTGCATAAAGGC
This sequence comes from Mixta mediterraneensis, assembly GCF_030283135.1. Classification (NCBI taxonomy): domain Bacteria; kingdom Pseudomonadati; phylum Pseudomonadota; class Gammaproteobacteria; order Enterobacterales; family Erwiniaceae; genus Mixta; species Mixta mediterraneensis. The sequence goes on from NZ_JASUAZ010000015.1 coordinate 21,621, forward strand.
GCTAAGCCGGTGCATTGGTGTCTTGATTGCCGCTCAGCTCTGGCTGAAGCGGAAGTTGAGTATTACGACAAAACCTCGCCATCCATTGATGTGATGTTTAACGCCATCGATGCTGATGCGGTGCGTAACGTATTTGGCGCATCTCAGGTTAATGGCCCGATTTCACTGGTTATCTGGACCACGACACCCTGGACCATGCCGGCTAACCGGGCAATTTCTTTGCACCCGGAATTTGAATACCAGCTGGTACAGATCGACGGGCGTGCGTTAATCCTCGCTAAAGATCTGGTTGAAAGCGTGCTCAGGCGGGCAGGCATCAGCGAATGGACCGTGCTGGGCGAATGTAAAGGTGCAGCGCTTGAGCTGCAAAAATTCCAGCATCCTTTCCTCGACATTCAGTCGCTGGTGGTATTAGGCGAGCACGTGACGCTGGATGCGGGTACGGGCGCCGTTCATACCGCACCAGGCCACGGCCCGGACGACTACGTTATTGGACAAAAATACGGTATCGAAATTGCCAATCCGGTTGGCCCGGATGGCGCTTATCTGCCCGGCACGTATCCAACGCTGGATGGTATCAACGTATTTAAAGCCAATGATATGATCGTTGAGCTGTTAAAAGAGAAAGGCGCACTGCTGCACGTTGAAAAACTGCTGCACAGCTATCCGCACTGCTGGCGTCACAAAACCCCGATCATTTTCCGCGCAACGCCGCAATGGTTCATCAGTATGGATCAAAAGGGCCTGCGTGCGCAGTCGCTGAAAGAGATCAAAGGCGTACAGTGGATCCCAGACTGGGGCCAGGCGCGTATTGAATCAATGGTCGCAAATCGTCCTGACTGGTGTATTTCACGTCAGCGTACATGGGGCGTACCGATGGCGTTGTTCGTGCATAACGAATCCGAACAGCTGCACCCGGATACGCTGGAGCTGATGGAAAAAGTCGCTAAGCTTGTCGAACAAGAGGGTATTCAGGCCTGGTGGGATCTCGATCCGCGTGATCTGATGGGCGACGATGCCGATCACTATCGCAAAGTGCCCGATACGCTGGATGTATGGTTTGATTCCGGTTCAACCAGCTATTCCGTAGTGGATGCGCGTCCAGAATTTGCTGGTCACACGCCAGATATGTATCTGGAAGGGTCGGATCAGCATCGCGGCTGGTTTATGTCTTCGCTGATGATCTCCACGGCGATGAAAGGCAAAGCGCCTTATCGTCAGGTATTGACGCATGGTTTCACCGTTGACGGTCAAGGCCGTAAGATGTCGAAATCAATCGGCAACACCGTATCGCCGCAGGATGTAATGAACAAGCTGGGGGCAGACATCCTGCGTTTATGGGTGGCATCTACCGACTACTCCGGCGAAATGGCGGTTTCAGATGAAATCCTGAAGCGTTCAGCCGATGCGTATCGTCGTATCCGTAATACCGCGCGTTTCCTGCTGGCAAATCTCAGCGGCTTTAATCCCGCGACTGATTTGGTGAAACCAGAAGAGATGGTGGTAGTGGATCGCTGGGCAGTGGGCCGGGCGCAAGCGGCGCAAGCAGGTATCATTACCTCTTACGAAAATTACGATTTCCACGAAGTGATTCAGCGCCTGATGCAGTTCTGCTCGGTGGAGATGGGGTCCTTCTATCTCGACATCATTAAAGATCGCCAGTATACCGCGAAGGGCGACAGCCTGGCGCGTCGCAGCTGCCAGACGGCGCTGTGGCATATCGTTGAAGCGCTGGTGCGCTGGATGGCGCCGATCATGTCCTTCACCGCTGACGAAATCTGGGGTTACCTGCCTGGCGAACGCGCGAAATATGTTTTCACTGAAGAGTGGTACGAAGGTCTGTTTGGTCTGGCAGAAAATGAAGCGTTAAATGACGCCTACTGGGCCGAGATACTGAAAGTGCGTGGCGAAGTGAACAAAGTGATCGAGCAGGCGCGCAGCGACAAACGCATTGGCGGCGCGCTGGAAGCCACGGTTACGCTGTACGCGGCACCAGAGCTGGCAGCTAAGCTGCAAGCGCTGGGCGACGAGCTGCGCTTTGTGTTGCTGACCTCAGGTGCGCAGGTTGCCGATTACGCCCTGGCTAATGACGAAGCACAGCAGAGCGAACTGTTAAAGGGGTTGAAAGTGGCGTTACATAAAGCGGAAGGCGAAAAATGCCCACGCTGCTGGCATTACACCACCGATGTTGGACAGAATCCTGAGCATGCTGAAGTTTGTAGCCGCTGTTACACCAACGTAGCCGGTAACGGTGAAGAGCGTAAATTTGCCTGATGAGTAAACCTATTTTTTCAACCGGATTGCGTTGGCTATGGCTGGTGCTGGCGGTGATCGTTGTCGATTTCGCCAGTAAGCAATGGGTGATGAATAACATGATGCTGCACGAAACGCAGCCGCTGATGCCATTCCTCAACCTGTTTTACGCTCATAACTACGGTGCGGCGTTCAGTTTCCTGGCTGACAAAGGCGGCTGGCAACGTTGGTTCTTTGCTGGCATCGCCATCGCTATTGTTGTGGCGCTGTTAGTGATGATGTATCGCAGCCGTGCCAGCCAGAAGATCGTTAACATCGCTTATGCGCTGATTATCGGTGGTGCAGCGGGCAATCTGTTTGACCGCTCATATCATGGTTTCGTCGTCGATTTTATCGACTTCTATATCGGTAACTGGCACTTCGCAACGTTTAATATTGCTGACTGCGGCATCTGTATTGGTGCTGCGTTAGTGGTGCTGGAAGGCTTTTTTAGCCCAACCAGCAAACAGGCAAAACAGAAAGGGTAAGTCATGACTGAGTCTGTACAGCGCGACAGCGCGGTGTTGGTGCACTTCACCCTGAAGCTGGAAGACGGTTCCACGGCGGAATCGACCCGTGCCAACGGTAAACCTGCGCTGTTTCGCCTGGGCGATGGCAGTCTGTCTGCTGCGCTGGAACAGGCGCTGCTGGGGCTAAAAACGGGTGAAAAGCGGCACTTCACGTTAGCACCGGAAGATGCCTTTGGCAGCATTAGCCCGGATTTGATCCAGTATTTTTCGCGCCGCGATTTTATCGATGCCGGCGAACCTGAAGTGGGTGCCATCATGTTGTTTAGCGGTATGGGCGGCAGCGAAATGCCCGGCGTGATCCGTGAAGTTTCCGGTGATTCCATTACGGTTGATTTCAATCATCCGCTGGCAGGCCATCGCATTCAATTTGATATTGAAGTGCTGGAAATTGATCCAGTGCAGGGGGCGAACGATGCAAATTCTGTTAGCTAATCCGCGCGGATTCTGCGCGGGTGTTGACCGGGCAATCAGCATTGTCGAGCGTGCATTAGAGATGTATGGCGCGCCAATTTACGTCCGGCATGAAGTGGTACATAACCGCTACGTGGTTAATAGCTTGCGCGAGCGCGGCGCGATCTTTATCGAAGAGATTAGCGAAGTGCCAGATAACGCGATTTTGATTTTTTCAGCACATGGCGTTTCACAAGCCGTTCGGGCTGAAGCGAAGGCACGTAATCTGACCATGCTATTCGACGCTACCTGTCCGCTGGTAACCAAAGTGCATATGGAAGTGGCACGTGCCAGCCGTAAAGGCGTCGAAGCCATTTTGATTGGACATGCCGGTCATCCCGAAGTGGAAGGCACCATGGGGCAATACAACAATCCCAATGGCGGTATGTACCTGGTGGAATCACCGGAAGATGTCTTCAAATTAGCGGTTAAAGACGAAAGCAATCTCAGCTTTATGACGCAGACGACGCTGTCGGTAGATGATACATCTGACATTATTGATGCGCTGCGCCAGCGTTTTCCGGCAATTATTGGTCCACGCAAGGATGACATTTGCTACGCCACTACCAACCGTCAGGAAGCAGTGCGTACCCTGGCGCGTGATGCTGAAGTGGTATTGGTGGTTGGATCTAAAAACTCTTCTAACTCGAATCGTCTGGCGGAGCTGGCTCAGCGTGCCGGTAAACTGGCGAAGCTGATCGATTCCGCTGACGACATTCAGGAAGAGTGGGTAAAAGGCGTCGATTGCATTGGCGTAACTGCGGGTGCCTCAGCGCCTGATATTTTAGTACAGCAGGTTATTCAGCGCTTACGTGAACTTGGCGGTGAAGCCGCGATTGAGCTGATTGGTCGCGAAGAGAATATCGTGTTTGAAGTACCAAAAGAATTGCGGGTTGACGTGCGCAACGTGCAATAACGCTGTGGTACTACTGTCTGTTAAGGGCCGACTTTGTTCGGCCTTTTTGCTTTTTTAAACCCCACTGACGTGCGGTTCCATCCGATGAGATTGCTTTTACTGATAATCAATCGCGTCTGGCATAAAATTCTTATTATCCCTGATTAATGGTGGCGTGACTGTTAACTCATCGTTAACCTGATTACGCTTTGCATGCATAGTTTTGTTTTAGGAATGAATAAATATGAAAAATATCCGCATTGCCATTGTGGGCGCGCCGGGACGTATGGGACGCAACCTGATTCAGGCAACGCAGCAAACGGAAGGCGTGATACTGGGAGCGGCGCTGGCTCGCCCAGGTTCTTCCTTAATCGGCAGCGATGCTGGAGAACTGGCGGGCATCGGCAAATCTGACGTAATTATCGCTGATGATCTGCTTAGTGTGATTGATGATTTTGACGTGCTCGTTGACTTCACTCGCCCGGAAGGAACGCTGGCGTATATGGCAGTTTGCCGTGAGCATAAAAAAGCGATGGTAATCGGCACTACCGGTTTTGATGACGCGGGCAAAGCAGCCATCCGCGCCGCCGCTGAAGAGATTGGTATCGTGTTTGCCGCTAACTTTAGCGTCGGCGTCAATCTGGTATTAAAACTGCTTGAGAAAGCGGCCAGCGTTATGGGTGATTATGCGGATATTGAAATTGTTGAAGCGCATCATCGCCACAAAGTTGATGCGCCATCAGGAACGGCATTAGCGATGGGCGAAGCCATTGCTGACGCAATGGAGTGGGATCTTGCGGAACACGCAGTATACGCACGTGAAGGGCATACCGGTGAGCGTAAACCGCAAACTATCGGGTTCGCCACTGTCCGGGCGGGGGATATTGTCGGTGAACATACGGCGATATTTGCAGATATTGGCGAGCGTGTTGAGATTACCCATAAGGCTTCAAGCCGGATGACCTTTGCAAAAGGCGCGGTTAAAGCTGCATTTTGGCTAAAAGACAAAAAATCCGGACTTTACGATATGCGGGATGTGCTGGATTTATCGATGTTGTGAGTGTTGTGTACCATCGTGATGTGGTTGTTTCAATCATTAATTGCTTGATTGAAAAAGGGTAATGTTATCATTACCCTTAATTTTATCTTAAAATGGCTATCTGGCGATGAAATAATGCTTAGATTGCTATTTTATAGAGTATAGCCCTGATTTTTTCAGTTTAAACTGTTATTTTTGACCAAATGGTCAAAAATAATGATGCGAAAGATCCGTTTTCTTGTTTATGCCGACTGGCAAACGGTTATTTCTCCGAGTTTTCCCCTCTTTTTGCCGCTTATCCCCGTTTTAACCATCAGAAGCCTGAAAATAACAAAAAAATTTTGCCTTAGGGTAGACAAGCCAGAGGGCGATCATTAGAATGCGCGCAATTTGCCAAAAATCGATAGTTCAGGCGGTTTTTGCATTGATTCAGGTAACGATTATGAATTAATATGCATATATTGTGACTGTTTATTCCCTGGAGGATGTTTTGATTAAGTCAGCGCTCTTGGTTCTGGAAGACGGAACCCAATTCCACGGTCGGGCCATCGGGGCAACGGGGTCGGCAGTGGGGGAAGTCGTTTTCAACACGTCAATGACTGGTTATCAAGAAATCCTCACTGATCCTTCCTATTCCCGCCAAATCGTTACTCTCACTTATCCCCATATCGGCAATGTTGGTGCTAATGCCGCCGACGAAGAATCCAGTCAAATTCATGCTCAAGGGCTTGTTATTCGCGATCTGCCGCTGATTACCAGTAACTTCCGTAGCGAAGAAGGTTTATCTGCCTATTTGCAGCGTAACAATATTGTGGCCATTGCTGATATTGATACGCGTAAGCTGACCCGCTTGCTGCGTGAAAAAGGCGCACAGAATGGCTGCATCATCGCAGGTGATACCCCCGATGCCGCGCTGGCGCTGCAAAAAGCGCAGGCGTTTCCAGGCCTGAAAGGGATGGATTTGGCGAAAGAAGTCTCAACCAAAGAGCGTTATGTCTGGCAGCAGGGCAGCTGGACATTAAACCACGGCCTGCCAGAGCAGAAAAAAGCAGAATCGCTGCCTTATCATGTGGTTGCCTTTGATTACGGCGTCAAGCGTAACATCTTACGCATGCTGGTTGATCGCGGCTGTCGCCTGACCGTTGTTCCGGCACAAACTTCAGCGGAAGAGGTGCTGAAACTGAATCCGGATGGCATCTTCCTTTCCAACGGCCCTGGCGATCCGGAGCCGTGTGATTACGCTATTGAAGCTATCCAGGCTTTCCTGAAAACGGATATTCCGGTTTTCGGTATCTGTCTTGGCCATCAGCTGCTGGCGCTGGCAAGCGGCGCTAAAACGGTGAAGATGAAGCTGGGTCACCATGGCGGTAACCATCCGGTTAAAGATTTCGACAACAACACCGTAATGATTACCGCACAGAACCACGGTTTCGCTGTTGATGAAGCCAATTTACCCGATAATCTGCGCGTGACGCATGTCTCCCTGTTTGACCAAACCGTGCAGGGTATCCATCGTACTGATAAACCGGCGTTCAGCTTTCAGGGACACCCAGAGGCCAGCCCAGGCCCGCACGATGCAGCGCCGTTGTTTGATCACTTTATTGAATTGATCGACGCATTCCGTTCGAAAGCGAAGTAATCAGGAGCCAATCATGCCAAAACGTACAGACATAAAATCCATCCTGATTCTTGGCGCCGGTCCGATTGTGATTGGCCAGGCCTGTGAATTTGACTATTCCGGCGCGCAAGCATGTAAAGCGCTGCGCGAAGAGGGTTACCGCGTCATCCTGGTAAACTCCAATCCGGCGACGATTATGACCGACCCGGAAATGGCGGATGCGACTTACATCGAGCCGATTCACTGGGAAGTGGTACGCAAAATCATTGAAAAAGAGCGCCCGGATGCGGTGCTCCCCACGATGGGCGGCCAGACAGCACTGAATTGTGCCCTTGAACTTGAACGTCAGGGCGTGCTGGAAGAGTTCGGCGTGACCATGATTGGTGCGACCGCTGACGCCATTGATAAAGCTGAAGATCGTCGTCGTTTCGATGTCGCGATGAAAAGCATCGGTCTGGAGACCGCGCGTTCGGGTATCGCTCACTCCATGGAAGAAGCGCTGGCGGTGGCCGAAGACGTCGGCTTCCCATGCATCATTCGTCCTTCTTTTACCATGGGCGGCACCGGTGGTGGCATTGCCTACAACCGTGAAGAATTTGAAGAGATTTGTGAGCGCGGCCTCGATCTGTCGCCTACTAATGAGCTGCTGATTGATGAATCACTGATTGGCTGGAAAGAGTACGAGATGGAGGTGGTGCGTGATAAAAACGATAACTGCATCATCGTCTGCTCAATTGAAAACTTTGATGCGATGGGGATTCATACGGGTGACTCCATCACCGTAGCGCCCGCTCAGACGCTGACCGACAAGGAATACCAAATCATGCGTAACGCCTCAATGGCGGTACTGCGTGAAATCGGGGTAGAAACGGGCGGCTCCAACGTGCAGTTCTCGGTGAATCCGAAAAATGGCCGTTTGATTATCATCGAAATGAACCCACGTGTGTCACGCTCATCGGCGCTGGCATCAAAAGCCACTGGCTTCCCGATTGCCAAAGTGGCCGCCAAACTGGCGGTCGGTTACACCCTCGACGAACTGATGAATGACATCACCGGGGGGCTGACACCAGCCTCGTTTGAGCCGTCTATCGATTACGTTGTGACCAAGATCCCACGCTTCAACTTCGAAAAATTTGCCGGAGCCAACGATCGCCTGACCACTCAGATGAAGTCGGTTGGCGAAGTCATGGCGATTGGCCGCACTTTCCAGGAGTCGATGCAGAAAGCGCTGCGCGGACTGGAAGTGGGCGCTCATGGCTTTGATCCGAAAGTGAACCTTGATGACGCCGAAGCTTTAACGCGCATCCGCCGTGAGTTGAAGGATGCGGGTTCGGATCGTATCTGGTATATCGCCGATGCGTTCCGGGCAGGTATGTCAGTCGATGGCGTCTTTAATCTGACCAATATTGACCGCTGGTTCCTGGTCCAGATTGAAAAGTTGGTGCGGCTGGAAGATCAGGTTGCACGTGAAGGGGTGAATAGCCTTAATGAAAACTTTTTGCGTGCGTTAAAGCGTAAAGGCTTTGCCGATGCGCGTCTGGCCACCTTAGCGGGTGTGGCTGAAAGCGAGATCCGTAAGTTACGTCAGCAGTTTAATCTGCATCCGGTTTACAAGCGCGTGGATACCTGTGCCGCAGAGTTTTCAACTGATACGGCATATATGTACTCAACCTATGAGGAAGAGTGCGAAGCGAACCCCACTCAGGACCGCGACAAAATCATGGTACTGGGCGGCGGTCCAAACCGTATAGGCCAGGGTATTGAGTTCGATTACTGCTGCGTTCATGCAGCGCTGGCTCTGCGTGAAGATGGTTTTGAAACCATCATGGTGAACTGTAACCCGGAAACCGTATCGACGGATTACGATACCTCAGACCGTCTGTACTTCGAGCCGGTAACGCTGGAAGATGTGCTGGAAATCGTCCGCATAGAGAAGCCGAAAGGCGTTATCGTACAATATGGCGGCCAAACTCCGCTGAAACTGGCGCGTGCGCTGGAAGCCGCAGGCGTACCGGTAATCGGAACCAGCCCGGATGCCATTGATCGCGCAGAAGACCGTGAACGCTTCCAGCAGGCCGTTGAGCGCCTGAATCTGAAACAACCCGCCAACGCTACCGTGGCTACGCTGGAGCAGGCTGTCGAGAAAGCTGCCGGTATCGGTTATCCATTAGTGGTTCGCCCTTCCTATGTATTGGGTGGCCGGGCAATGGAAATCGTATATGACGAAATCGATCTGAAGCGTTATTTCCAGACCGCGGTATCGGTTTCCAATGATGCGCCGGTACTGTTGGATCGCTTCCTTGATGACGCAGTAGAAGTGGATGTTGATGCGATTTGCGATGGCGAGCGCGTGTTAATTGGCGGCATAATGGAGCATATTGAGCAGGCGGGCGTGCATTCCGGTGATTCTGCCTGTTCGCTGCCGGCTTATACGTTGAGTCAGGAGATTCAAAATGTCATGCGTCAGCAGGTTGAAAAACTGGCTTTCGAGCTGAATGTCCGTGGCCTGATGAACGTACAGTTCGCCGTAAAAGATAACGAAGTGTATTTGATTGAAGTGAACCCACGTGCCGCACGTACCGTGCCGTTTGTTTCAAAAGCGACCGGCGTGCCGCTGGCAAAAGTGGCGGCACGCGTAATGGCAGGCAAAACGCTGGCGGAGCAGGGCGTCACTAAAGAGGTGATTCCGCCTTACTACTCCGTGAAAGAGGTGGTGCTGCCATTCAATAAATTCCAGGGTGTTGACCCGATCCTCGGCCCGGAAATGCGTTCTACCGGTGAAGTGATGGGGGTGGGGCGTACCTTCGCTGAAGCTTTCGCTAAAGCGATGCTGGGCGCGCAGAGCAACATGAAAAAGACCGGACGCGCTCTGCTGTCGGTACGCGAAGGCGATAAAAAACGTATTGTTGACCTCGCGGCGAAATTGCAGAAGTTTGGTTTCGAACTGGATGCCACCCACGGAACGGCGGTTGTATTAGGAGAAGCAGGTATCAATCCGCGTCTGGTGAATAAGGTGCATGAAGGACGTCCCCACATTCAGGATCGCCTGAAGAATGGCGAATACGCCTACATTGTGAATACCACCGCTGGCCGTCAGGCGATTGAAGACTCCAAACTGATTCGCCGCAGCGCGCTGCAATATAAAGTGCATTATGACACCACGCTGAATGGCGGGTTTGCCACCGCGATGGCGTTAAATGCTGATCCTACTGAACAAGTTATTTCCGTACAGGAAATGCACGCGCAAATTAAAGCTTAACCACGTACTGAGATGATAAAACGGCTCCTTTCGGGGCCGTTTTTTTCGCTATTGCCAGACTGCGCATAACAGTAGATTATGACAATATAATGATTTAATTTTATTTTAGCGCTTAATGCGGTTTTTTTTATACTTACATTTATTAGCACTAATTTATAAATAGAAAGCAAGGTCGCTGGCTTTAGTATCTCGCTCGCTTATTTCTCTGAAGCGTAACTGGGATATATATAAAAATGAAAATGCGTGCTTTCACACTCACCGCCATTGCTGCGCTGGTTGCAGCGGCTCCTCTCACCAGCCAGGCTGAAATTACTCTTATTAAACAGGATCCGCAGGCCGGCGATCCGCTTAGCCGCTTCGACTTCAAAGTCGGCGGTAGTATTCGTCCTCAGTTCAATCATCAAACCGGCAGTAATGACAAATCTTACAAGCGTAACGGCTTTGACGGCGGCTCACGCTTCCGTTTTACCGCTAATTATTATCTGTTTGATGATGTCAGCTGGGTGGGTTATTACGAGCTGGGCGTGAACTTCCCGGCGTGGTGGGGCTGGGATAACCACTATGCCGATGGCGCTAACAACACGACTCGTCGTCAACTCTATACCGGACTTAAGAGCGCCACCCTGGGTGAACTCTACTTCGGCCAGCAGAACAGTGTTTATTACGATATTGTCGGCTCAAAAACGGATATTTGGGATTACGACATGCTAGCTCAGGCGCCAGGTAATGGTATTAATGGTGATTACGATGGTTCTTACCGTTCACGTAAGCAGCTAAAATATAAAAATACCTTCGGCGCACTTGATGTTTATGCCTCTTATCTGTTTAGTGATAACGAGTATTTGCCGGGCAATGGCCTGCGCTATAAGCGTAAAGGTGGTGGATCGCTGGGTGTGGATTATCACATCACCGACGATCTGACGTGGGGAACCGCATGGAACTACACGCGTGCCAGCATGCGTAATCCAGACAATGGCGACAGCAAAGATTATGACCAGAACATCTTCGGTACTGCATTAAGCTGGAAACCAGGCAACTGGACTGTCTCTGCGGGCGGCGGCTGGTACGAAAACTTCCTGACCACCAAACAAACCAACGTAAATAATTACTTTGCGGATGATGCGTGGGGTATTGAATACTTTGCTGGCTATAAAATTCCGGTTAAGCAGTACGGTCTGAAAGCGGTACAGCCTTATGTCATGGGCGATCGCCTGGAATATGTCAATGGGCGCAACTACCAGCGTATTGATAATGGCCTGGGCGTCACGCTGTTCCTCGACTACGGCTTCCGCGTTGATTACAAACACGTGTTTACCTCCAGTACCGATAATCTCGGCGATATGAACCTGGTGCGTTTGCGTTACGACTTCTAAGTCAGAAAACAACGGCTCCCCAGGGAGCCGTTTTTTGTCAGATCAGTTCGAAGGGTTCAGCGCATTCTCGCCAAAACGGTTCGGCCTGGCGCTGCTTTTGCAGCAGAAGTCAGTCAGCAATCACAGCGCAGCAACAAGCGCTAATGCCTGCAAGATAAGCATGTTCGCCAACACAAACAGCCAGCAGATTTAACGACGGCAACAACCGTTAACGGTGCCCGATAGTTTTATAACCGGGCGGAAGTCGTATTATTTAATTTGTCTGCAAAGAGCGCTGAACCTGTTGGGCAACGCCTTTCCCGCCACGGTCCGGGCTAACGATCCTCTCCTTGTGCCAGATTGCTGTTTTCCGCTGGCGGCTTGATTCAGCAGAAGGTGAAAACGCGGTCAAAAACTCTGTCCAGTAACAAAAATGCGGTGGCAAAAAAGCTTTACGCAAATACACTCTTCTCGCTATCGACGAAAGTTTCGCCTTTACGTATGATGGCGCCAATTTTTCCAGTGAGTCTTTTAACATGATTAGTCTTATCGCGGCATTAGCAGCGGATCGCATTATTGGTATGGAGAACGCCATGCCGTGGGACCTGCCTGCAGATTTGGCGTGGTTTAAGCGCAACACCTTGAAAAAGCCGGTCATTATGGGCCGACTGACGTTTGCGTCTATTGGCCGACCGTTGCCTGGACGTTTGAATATCGTGGTTAGCAGCAAGCCAGGTAACGCGGAAGGCGTAACCTGGGTAACCTCGCTAGATGAAGCGTTGCAGGCTGCTGGCGATGCGGAAGAGATCATGGTGATCGGTGGCGGGCGAGTTTATGAGCAAATGCTGAAGCGTGCCGATCGACTTTATCTGACCCATATCGATGCTGAAGTCGAAGGCGACACGCAATTCCCGGATTACGAGCCGGATGAATGGCAATCCACATTCAGTGAATTCCATGATGCCGATGAGAAGAACTCGCACAGTTACTGTTTCGAAATTCTTGATCGTCGTCGTTAATCTGCGGTGAAATAAACAACGCCTTTGCGATAGTAGCAAGGCGTTTTTTATGGAAACAGGGGTTAGCTGGCGGACTGTTGCGGTGGTACTTTCTCCGCTAGCGTACTCTGGCGGTTTGAAGCCTGAACGTAGTAGCGCTGTTCTTCCCAGTGTAACAGGGTAAGCGAGCCACCCCAGCAGCAGCCGGTATCTAATCCAATAATGCCTTCCGGTGTGCCTTTGCCTTCCAGCGATGCCCAGTGTCCGAACACAATCGTGTATTCACGCGCGACCGGACCTGCAATGTTAAACCACGGTTTTAGCGGCGGCAGGGCAGAATCCGGTGCATCTTTACAGATCATATCCAGCTGACCATTGGGAAAGCAGAAGCGCATGCGGGTCAGCGCGTTGGTGCTAAAACGTAGCCGTGCCAGACCGCTAAGCGCTTCACTCCAGTTGTTCGGCATATCGCCATACATGGCGTTGAGAAACAGCGGATAGCTGTCACTGGAGAGCACGGATTCAACTTCACGTGCACATTTTTTGGCGGTTTCAATATCCCATTGCGGCGTGATACCCGCGTGGCCCATCACCAGTTTTTTCTCTTCATCGACTTGCAGCAGGGGCTGACGACGTAACCAGTTGATCAATTCGTCAGCATCATCAGCTTCCAGCAACGGCGTCAGGCGATCTTTCGGTTTATTGCGGCTAATGCCGGCATAAACTGCCAGCAAATGTAAATCATGGTTGCCCAATACCAGCCGCACACTATCGCCAAGTGATTTTACGTAACGCAGCACATCGAGCGAGCCGGGGCCGCGCGCGACTAAATCACCGGTCAGCCACAAAATGTCCTGTTCGGGATTGAAGCTGACCTGCTTCAGTAAGGCACGTAACTCGTCGTAACAACCGTGGACGTCGCCAATAAGATATGTGCTCATAACGTTTTATCCGAAATAAAATCATTCGCCCGGCAGAACCGGGCGAGATGAAAGCAAGTCAATGAATGTGAGTTTGAATGGCGAGGCGGAATACCGGGATCTCAACGTGAAACTTATCGCCTTGCTCGTCGATCATCAGGTAGTGTCCCTGCATCGTACCCATCGGGGTTTCAAGGACCGCGCCGCTGGTGTACTGAAATTCACCACCGGGCGCGATATGGGGCTGCTCGCCTATCACACCTTCGCCCTGAACCTCAGTTTCGCGACCATTGCCGTTGGTGATTAACCAGTAGCGTCCCAGTAATTGCACTGAGGAACGACCCATATTGCGGATGGTCACGGTGTAAGCGAAGACGTAACGTTCGTCATCCGGTGCGGATTGCGATTCGACGTACAGGCTTTGCACATGAACATGCACGCGGGCCGTTTCACTCATAACTACTCCTGCGCTTCACCCTGATGTTTCGCCAGCCAGTTTGCTAACTGGCAATACTGCGCAACCGAGATGTTTTCGGCACGCAATGTCGAGTCAATTGACAGTTCTTCCAGTGCGCCGGCTGACACCATATAACTGAGGCTGTTGCGTAGCGTTTTGCGGCGCTGACCAAAGGCTTCAGTAGTGATACGGCTCAGTAAACGCACATCAGTTACCGGATGCGGCGGCGCGGTAAACGGCACCAAACGCACCACGGCAGAATCCACTTTAGGCGGCGGCGTGAAAGAGTGCGGAGGCACTTCCAGCACCGGAATCACCTGACAGTAATATTGCGCCATCACGCTAAGACGTCCATACGCTTTGCTACCGGGACCAGCCACCAGGCGATTCACCACTTCTTTCTGCAACATGAAGTGCATGTCTTTAATCGAACCAGTATAGCTGAAAAGGTGAAACATCAGCGGAGTCGAAATATTGTACGGCAGATTACCGAATACGCGTAGCGGCTGGCCTTTTTCCTGCGCCAGCGCGGCAAAATCGAAAGTCATCGCATCTTGCTGGAAGATGGTCAGCTTTGGACCGAGAAACGGATGCGTCTGCAGGCGTGCCGCCAGATCGCGATCCAGCTCCACAACCGTTAAGCTATCGAGGCGCTCCCCTACGGGTTCGGTCAATGCGCCGAGGCCGGGACCGATTTCCACCAGCGCCTGATCGCGCTGTGGATGAATGGCAGAGACAATGCTCTCGATAATATACTGATCGTTCAGGAAATTCTGCCCGAAACGTTTACGGGCGTAGTGCCCCTGATGGACGCGATTATTCATTACTGCTCTTGATCATAGTGATGGCGAGGTTAAGCGCCGTGATAAAGCTGCCCGGTTCTGCCTGTCCCAGACCGGCTAATTCTAGCGCGGTGCCGTGATCGACTGACGTCCGGATAAAGGGCAGGCCGAGGGTGATATTTACCGCGCGACCAAACCCCTGAAATTTTAGTACTGGCAATCCCTGATCGTGATACATCGCCAGCACCGCATCAGCATGTTGCAGATATTTCGGCTGGAACAGGGTATCCGCTGGCAGCGGGCCGGTCAGTTGCATACCTTGCTGGCGTAATTCATTCAGGGCAGGAGTAATGATTTCAATCTCTTCCCGGCCCATATGGCCGCCTTCACCGGCGTGCGGGTTAAGGCCACACACGAAAATATGCGGTTGGGCGATGGCGAACTTCTGCCGTAAATCGTTATGCAGGATGGTAATGACTTCGTGCAGGCTGTCACGGGTAATGGCGGCGGAAACATCTTTTAACGGCAGATGCGTGGTCGCTAAGGCCACGCGAAGCTCTTCGGTTGCCAGCATCATCACGACACGATGTCCACCCGCCCGGTCAGCAAAAAATTCGGTATGGCCGGTAAAAGGGATGCCAGCGTCGTTGATGACGCCTTTGTGCACCGGACCCGTTATCAGCGCGGCAAATTCACCGTCCAGACAACCGTCACAGGCACGTGCCAGCGTGGCTAATACATACTCGCTGTTGGCCATACACAATTCGCCAGGCTTAACCGGCTGTGGTGTGGCGATCGGCAGCACGGTCAACGTGCCCACCTGTTGCGGCTGTGCCGCAACACCGGGTTGATAATCGCGCAACGTCAGAGGTAGCCCAAGCTGGGCGGCACGTTGATATAACACTTCTGGAGCGGCGCAAACCACCAGTTCAACCGGCCAGTTTTGCTGTGCCAGCTGAATGGTCAGGTCGGGACCAATCCCGGCGGGTTCGCCGGGCGTGATCGCTACACGGAAATTACTGCGCATTGTTGTCCAAAATTTTCACGTAAGCCCCGGCGCGCTGTTCCTGCATCCAGGTCTGTGCTTCTTCTGCGAATTTACGGTTGAACAGCAGACGATAAGCACGCTCTTTCTGCGCCGCATCGGTTTTATCAACCTGGCGCGTATCCAGCAGTTGAATCAAATGCCAGCCGAAGGAGGAGTGCACCGGCTGACTGGTTTGGCCTTTTTGCAGGCGCAACAATGCATCGCGGAACGCCGGATCATAAGCCTCTGGTGAGCTCCAGCCTAAGTCGCCGCCCTGATTCGCTGAACCCGGATCGTCAGAGAACTGCTTCGCTGCGGCGGCAAACGTCGTTTTGCCGCTGCTGATGTCTGCGGCAATCTGCTGCAGTTTGGCGCGCGCCTGATCGTCCGTTAATATCGGTGAGGGTTTCAATAAAATGTGGCGAGCATGCACTTCGGTTACCGAAATATTTTTACTCTCGCCGCGTAAATCATTCACTTTCAGAATATGGAAACCCACACCGGAGCGGACCGGGCCAACAATATCGCCTTTTTTGGCGGTGGCCAGCGCCTGGGCAAACAATGTCGGCAACTCTTCAATTTTACCCCAACCCATATTGCCGCCTTTCAGCGCTTGTGAGTCGGCAGAGTAAGTGACCGCCAGTTTGCCAAAATCAGCACCGTTTTTCAGTTCGCCAACCAGCTGTTTGGCCAGCGCTTCCTGATCGTCAACCTGCTGTTGCGTCGGGTTTTCCGGCAGCGGCAGCAAAATGTGACTGATGTTGAGTTCCGTGCCCTGGGAATTTTGCGAGGCGATCTGCGTCGATAGCGTATCGACTTCCTGCGGCAATATTGACACGCGACGGCGCACTTCATTATTACGTACTTCGGTGATCAGCATCTCTTTGCGGATCTGCGCACGATAAACGTTGTAATTCATTCCATCGTAAGCCAGGCGGCTGCGTAGCTGATCCATGCTCATATGGTTCTGACCCGCAATGTTCTGAATGGCCTGATCCAACTGCTGATCGGTAATCTGCAGACCCGCTTTCTCGCCCATTTGCAGAATAATATTGTCCATGATCTGACGTTCAAGGATCTGGTGGCGCAACGTTTTGTCGTCTGGCAATTGCTGACCCGCCTGCTGCGCCTGGGATTTGACCGTGCTCATCATGCTGTCAACGTCACTCTCAAGAACCACGCCGTTATTGACCACGGCTGCAACTTTATCAACCACTTGTGGTGCTGCGAACGCAGTGTTGGCACTCAACGCCACACCAAGAATCAGCATTCTCCAGTTCTTCATACTTTATCCATTGTTATTTCCGCACTGCGGGATTGCCTGTCAAATATCACAACATCAGAAAGCGCGCTGGTAAGGGATAATCCCCTGATGCAGCATCTGGTCAGTCCCTAAGCCATAGTTGGAACTCAGACCACGCAGCTCGATGTTGAATGAGATTTGGTTGTCGTACTCGCTGTCGTTATTTTCCCAGCCGTTGATTTTGCGCTCGTAACCCAGACGAATAGCGTAACAGCATGAGCTGTATTGCAGACCAATCAGCTGCGATGCCGGTCTGTTGTTGCGCGTGTCGTAGTAGTAAGCGCCTACCACAGACCAGGCATCCGCAATCGGCCAGCTGCCGGTCGCACCGACCTGAGAAATCCCGTTTTTATAAATCGGGTTATCTACCAAACCTGCATTATTCAGGGCAGTGGCGACGTATTCAGGGCTGCTGTAGCGATAGCTCAGCTGCACCATACGATCGGCGTCGCGACGGTACTCCAGCACTGCATTTCCCTGAGAGACGTTATCCAGCTTGGTGTCATACTGCATGCCGCCCCGAACGCCCCAACGATCGCTAATTTTCCAGTATGTATCACCTGCCCAGATCAGGCTGCCGGTGTCATCCTGGTCACTGGATTCATTCACTCCAGTGCGCGAAGGGGTAAACGAGTAGATTTGACCAACAGAAACGTTAAAACGTTCAACCAGATCGTTATCATAAATACGCGTCGTCACGCCGGTTGCGACTTCATTCGCCGATGCGATGCGATCCAGGCCGCTATAAGTACGGTCGCGGAACAAACCGGTATAGTCAGTTTGCAGCAGCGTGGAGTCGTATGGGTAGATGTTGCTTTGGTTGCGATAGGGGATATAAAGGTATTGAACGCGCGGTTCCAGCGTCTGCGTGTAGCCTTCCGCCCAGTCCATATTGCGGTCAAACACCATGCGCCCATCAATTTTGAACTGCGGCAGGGTGCGGTTGACGGAATTTTTCAGCTGGCCGCTCATGCTGCCTGACTGTCCCGCAATATTATTATTGTAGTAATCAACGTTCTCTTGTTCGTAATGCGTTGCCAGGAACTTCGCTTCAGTATCAAGACTGGCCCAGCCGTTTGAGAGCGGCAGATCCAGCGTAGGCTCGACATGCAAACGGGTGGCTTCAGGGTAGTGATGACTGACGTTGGTGAATTTCACCGCCTGTGCATAAACGCGCCCGTCAAATGGCCCCATATCATTCTGATAGAAATTCAGATCTAGCTGCGGCAAAGCACGATACACATTGCTGTTGCTGGTGTTACCAAATACCTGGAAATCTTTACTCGAAAGCGTGGCATCCCAGTTGGTATCAGCGTAGCCTACGCTGAATTTTTGCGTGGCGTAACCGTCGGTTGAGCTGTAGTAATCCGAGTCGAGATCGTTGAAGTAATATTTGTCGCTGACTTTGGTGTAATCGGCGTTGAAACGCCAGTGTTGATCGTAAATACCGGCATGACGCCAGTAGAATAACCAACGATCTGAGTTGTCATCCTGCGCGATACCACGCACCGCTTTGTCTTTGTCGTACTGATCGTCAGAGGCCAGATAATCAAACTCGACCAGACCCGCGCCAGCTTTAGTCAAATAGCGGAATTCATTCTGTAACTGCAAGCCGCGTTTGCTCATGTAGTGCGGCGTAATTGTGGCATCAGCCTGTGGCGCAATGTTCCAGTAATACGGCAGAATGAACTCAAAGCCTTTGCTGCTGCCGTATTTTGCGTTAGGGATCAAGAAGCCAGAGCGGCGACGATCGCCAATCGGTAGTTGCAGGTAAGGGCTATAGAAGATCGGCACTGACCCAATCTTGAAGCGGGCGTTCCAGATTTCAGCCACTTCCTCTTCACGGTCCTGAATCACTTCAGAGCCGACCACGCTCCAGCTGTTATAGCCGGGCAGACATGAAGTAAAGCTGCCATTCTCCAGAATGGTATAGCGGTTGTTGCCGCGCAGTTTCATCTGATCGGCGGTGCCGCGCCCCTGGCGCCCCACCATCTGGTAGTCACCATTCCAGACATTGGTGTCTTTACTGTTCAGATTTGACCAGGCTTTCGGACCTTTCAGGATGACCTGATTGTCGTCATAGTGCACATTACCGAGGGCATCAACGGTACGTACCGGCATGGTTTGCCCTTCCTGCTGACGTTGATGAAGCTGCACTTCATCTGATTGCAGGCGGCTATTGCCCTGTTCGATGTTCACATTACCGGTAAATACCGCGTCATCAGGATAATTACCTTTGGCAGATTCCGAGTGAATGGTTACGGGCAGCTCATTGGTGGTGCCGTTCACCAGCGGACGGTTATAGCTCGGCACGCCTAACATACACTGCGACATCAAATCGTCGGCGAGAGCATGCTGACTGGTAAGGGCGGCACCAATCAGGGTGGCCAGCAGAGTAGGTATACGTTTTTTCATACGCGGTATCGAGAATTCCATGAAAACTGGCATCATGCCGACAATCCGGTCAGAGACTAACTTACTGCCCGGCGTTGCGCCAGTGTTAATCCGTGTCTGTCCGCGTTGCCGTTAGGCGCTGAGATAAATGACAGGTATGATAATGCAATTTTCAGCCGCAAGCATGGCGAATTGAGGAGTTTATGCGCTACTGGGGAAAAGTTGTAGGTCTGCTATTGGGATTGATTTCCGGTGCAGGCTTTTGGGGAGTAGTGATCGGTTTGATCATTGGTCACATGATTGACAAAGTTCGCGGCGCGCAGGGCAAGGCTTACTTCTCAAATAATCAGACGCGCCAGACGCTGTTTTTCAGCACCACTTTTCAGGTGATGGGCCATTTGACTAAGTCAAAAGGGCGCGTCACCGAAGCAGATATTCAGATTGCTTCTTTATTAATGGAGCGTATGCAGCTACACGGTGAATCACGCACCGCGGCGCAACGCGCCTTCCGGGAAGGCAAGCAGGGCGACTATCCGCTGCGTAGCAAATTGCGTGAGTTTCGTAGCGTCTGCTTTGGCCGTTTTGACCTGATTCGGATGTTTCTGGAAATTCAGATTCAGGCGGCGTTTGCCGATGGTTCGCTGCATCCTAACGAACGCCAGGTTCTGTATGTGATTGCAGAAGAGTTAGGGATTTCGCGCACGCAATTCGATCAGTTTCTGCGTATGATGGAAGGCGGTCAGCAGTTTGGCGGGCGGCAGAGTTCTTCGTATGGCGGTTTCCAGCAGAAGCCAGGCGGTCCCACGCTGGAAGATGCCTGCAGTGTGCTAGGGGTAAAAAGCAGCGATGATATTACCGTCATTAAACGCGCCTACCGCAAGCTGATGAGCGAACATCATCCCGATAAGCTGGTCGCGAAAGGCTTGCCGCCAGAGATGATGGAGATGGCGAAGCAGAAAACGCAGGAAATCCAGGCGGCTTACGATCTCATCAGAAAAGAGAAAGGATTCAAATAATTCAGCGCCTCGCCTGCCTCACGGCCCTGTGCCCCGCAAGCGGGGCGTGGGTCGCCACCTGAACGGCTTGCAACGCTTACGCCTGATAATCCTCTATCTAAAATATGCCGCAGGAAATCTGCTCTGGCGAGCCAGGCGCTGTCCCGTACCGGTTAAAAATCTGCGGGCTGACGAAACGTCATCGCATTACCAAACTTTGGATGGATGATGGTCAGCGTCTCTGCATGCAGCAGCAGTCTCGCTGCCATCGCTTTGGCTTCCGGGTGCGCATAAAAGTTATCGCCTAATATCGGATGTCCCAGCGCCAGCATATGCACACGCAGCTGGTGCGAGCGTCCGGTAATCGGCTTCAACGATACGCGTGCGCAGTTATTCGCCAAATACTCCATCACCTGATATTCCGTTTGCGCTGCTTTTCCGCTCTCAAAACAGACCTTTTGTTTTGGCCGATTCGGCCAGTCGCAAATCAGTGGTAAATCTATCTGTCCTTTCTCTACAGTCGGATGGCCCCAAACGCAGGCCACATAAGTTTTTGAGGGTTCGCGCTCGCGAAACTGACGCTTAAGCTCGCGTTCTGCTGATTTAGTCAGCGCCACCACGATGACGCCGCTGGTGGCCATATCAAGACGATGCACTGATTCCGCCTGCGGGAAATCGCGCTGAATGCGCGTCATCACGCTGTCTTTATGCTCTTCCAGCCGACCCGGAACAGAAAGCAGGCCGCTGGGCTTGTTCACCACCATGATGTGATCATCCTGATAAAGGATGTGCAACCAGGGTTCAAGCGGCGGATTGTAAGGTTCCATGCTGTATTCCAAAAAACGGGGCCGCCAGACCCCTGAATTTTATTGGTGGGTGACGACAATCAAACGTAGCGCATCAAGCCGCCAGTTGGCCTGGTCGAGGTGCTCCAGTACCTGTTGGCGATTGCTTTCCAGCGCTTCAATTTCGTCTTCACGAATCGTCGGATTGACGGCCTTCAGCGCCTGGAGACGCGACAATTCAGCGCCCAGTTTTTCGTCGGCTTCACGACGGGCAATATCAATCACCGCGCGTGCTTCGCTCGCTACGCTATCTTCAGCCTGCGTCAGAATGGCATGCACATCCTGCTGCACCGCATTCACCAGCTTGCTGGCTGTATGCCGGTTAACCGCATTCAACTGGCGGTTAAAGCTTTCGAATTCCACTTTGGCCGCCAAATTAGTACCGTTACGATCCAGCAACAAACGAATGGGCGTAGGGGGCAGGAATCGCGTTAGCTGCAAGTTTTTCGGGGCCTGGGCTTCAACCACATAGATCATCTCAACCAGCAACGTGCCGACTGGCAGCGCTTTGTTCTTCAGCAACGACAGCGCGCAGCTGCCAGTATCACCAGAAAGAATCAAATCGAGGCCGTTGCGAATCAACGGATGTTCCCAGGTAATAAACTGCGTATCTTCGCGGGATAATGCCTGGGCGCGGTTAAAGGTGATGGTGCAGCCATCTTCTGGCAGGCCAGGAAAATCCGGCACCAGCATATGATCGGATGGCGTCAGCACGATCAGATTATCGCTGCGATCTTCCTGATTAATCCCCACAATATCAAACAGGTTGAGGGCAAAATTCACCAGATCGGTATCATTGTCCTGTTCGGCGATGGCGTTAGCCAGCGCCTGGGCTGTTTCGCCGCCGTTGGAGTTCAGCTCCAGTAACCGGTCACGCCCCTGTTCCAGCTGCGATTTCAACGCTTCATGCTGCTTGCGGCATTCAACAATAAACGCGTCAAAGCCTTCATTATTTTCCGGTGCGGCAAGGTAGTTAATCAGCTGCGAATGCACGCTATCGTAAACGGTACGGCCGGTTGGACAAGTGTGCTCAAACGCATCCAGTCCTTCGTGATACCAGCGCAACAACACCGCCTGAGCGGTTTTTTCCAGCCATGGCACCAGAATCTGAATGTCATGCATCTGACCGATACGATCCAGGCGACCGATACGCTGTTCCAGCAAGTCTGGGTTCGCGGGCAAATCAAACATCACCAGGCGGCTGGCAAACTGGAAATTACGCCCTTCAGAACCGATTTCTGAACACAGCAGCACCTGTGCGCCATTCTCTTCGGACGCAAACCACGCGGCAGCCCGATCGCGCTCAATGATCGATAAGCCTTCATGAAATACGGCGGCGCGGATACCTTCACGCTCGCGCAGCACCTGCTCAAGTTGCAGCGCGGTGGCAGCTTTGGCGCAGATCACCAGCACCTTTTCTTTGCGGTTGCTGGTGAGATAACCCAATAGCCACTCCACGCGCGGATCGAAATTCCACCAGGTGCCGCTATCGCCTTCGAACTCCTGATAAATCTGTTCTGGATAGAGCAAATCGCGGGCGCGTTCCTCGGCACTTTTTCGCGTGCCCATGATGCTGGAAACTTTGATCGCCGTTTGATACTGCGCCGGCAGCGGCAGGCGAATCTGATGCAGCTCGCGTTTGGGGAAGCCTTTCACACCGTTACGCGTGTTACGGAACAGTACGCGGCTGGTGCCGTGGCGATCCATCAACATTGAAATCAGCTCTTTGCGGGCTTCCTGCTTACCGTCGCGATCGCTGTTTGCCACCTGTAGCAGCGGCTCTATATCCTGCTCGCCGATCAGTTCGTTGATGATATTCATCTGCTGTTGCGAAATGGCCTGATCGGCCAGCAGCGAGGCGACCGCATCGGCGACCGGGCGGAAATGCTGCTGCTCTTCAACAAACTGGGCGAAGTCGTGGAAACGATCGGGGTCGAGCAAGCGCAGGCGCGCAAAGTGGCTCTCCATGCCCAACTGTTCTGGTGTTGCGGTCAACAGCAGCACGCCAGGCGTTTTTTCTGCCAGCTGTTCAATCACCTGATATTCACGGCTCGGCTCGCCTTCGCGCCATGCCAGATGGTGCGCTTCATCTACCACCAGCAGATCCCAGTCGGCATCGGCCAGCAGTTCAAGACGCTGCTTATTACGGCGCACAAAATCCAGCGAGCAGATAATGAGCTGCTCGGTATCAAAGGCGTTATCGCTGTCGTGTTGCGCTTCGCTGTAGCGATCGTCATCAAACAGCGCAAAACGCAGGTTAAAGCGGCGCAGCATCTCGACCAGCCATTGATGCTGCAGCGTCTCCGGGACTACGATCAACACACGTTCGGCACGACCGGCCAGCAACTGCTGCTGAATAATCATCCCGGCTTCAATGGTTTTACCCAGACCGACTTCATCGGCCAGCAGCACGCGAGGCGCATGACGACGACCGACATCATGGGCGATATGCAGCTGATGCGGGATCAGGTTAGTTCGCATGCCGCGCAGCCCGCTCGTTGGCAAACGATACTGTTCGCTTTGATATTTACGTGCGCGGAAGCGCAGAGCAAAACGATCCATACGGTCAAGTTGTCCGGCGAACAGGCGATCCTGGGGTTTGCTGAACACCAGTTTGCTGTCGAGCAACACTTCGCGCAGCGTCGCGCCGTCCTCTTCGATATCAAGGCGCGTGCCGATATAGGTCATCAGGTCATTTTCATTGCGAACTTCATCGACCCGCATCTGCCAGCCTTCGTGGCTGGTAACGGTATCACCTGGATTAAAAATGACACGGGTAATGGGCGAATCATTGCGGGCATAGAGGCGGTTTTCGCCTGTGGCCGGGAACAGCAGCGTGATCATACGTGTATCAATCGCAACGACGGTTCCCAACCCCAGTTCACTTTCCGTATCACTGATCCAGCGCTGACCTAATGTAAAAACCATATATTTTTAGCTCGAATTTTTAACGTTTTTAAAGG
The DNA here is from genome assembly GCF_030283135.1 of Mixta mediterraneensis. Lineage (NCBI taxonomy): Bacteria > Pseudomonadati > Pseudomonadota > Gammaproteobacteria > Enterobacterales > Erwiniaceae > Mixta > Mixta mediterraneensis. The sequence goes on from NZ_JASUAZ010000015.1 coordinate 45,740, forward strand.
TGTTCCCCCCACTCAGGCAATAGCTTGTCAACCAAACGGTAAGGTCTGGTGAACGTGTCAGAGCGGTGAGTTTTGGGAAGGGCGTTATGGTACTGGATGGCAGGGCATTCGTCACCTGTCAAAAAAGCCCCAACTGACCGGTAATAAGTGTAGCAAAGTCACCCTCGACAAAAGGCAAAATGCCATCAGCAACCGGTTGTAACTGCTTACTAACGTAATGATCGTAGTCGAGCGGCGTGCTGCGCGCTTCCAGCGGCTCTGGCCCGGCCGTTGCCATGACGTAACGAATGCGTCCACCCTTTTGATACTGCAAAGGCCGGCCCAGCTTGCGATTTTCTTCATCGGCAATGCGGGCCGCTCGCACGTGTGGCGGCACGTTACGTTCATACTCTTTTAACGGGCGACGCAGGCGTTTTTTATAAATCAGCTGATCGTCCAGTTCGCCAGCCAGTAGCTTTGCCACGGTTTCGCGGACGTAATTCTGCCACGGTTGGCGATGGAAAATGCGACTGTATAGCGCTTGCTGAAACTGCTGCGCCAGCGGCGTCCAGTCGGTTCGCACCGACTCCAGCCCTTTAAAGACCATACGTTCGCCGTTCTCGTCACAGATTAATCCGGCGTAGCGTTTTTTGCTGCCTTGCTCGGCACCACGAATAGTGGGCATCAGAAAGCGGCAGAAATGATTTTCATATTCCAGCTCCAGCGCACTCTGGAGCCCGTACTCATTGAGTAGATGTTCGCGCCACCAAAGAGTGACTTTGTCTGCCAGCCGATGACCAATGGCTGCGGCGTCCTCTTCGCTGTGCGCTGATTTTAGCCAGACGAAGGTCGAATCGGTATCGCCGTAGATCACATCAAAGCCTTCCGCCTCAATTAATTCGCGCGTTTGCTGCATGATAGCGTGCCCGCGCAGGGTGATTGACGACGCCAGGCGAGGATCGAAAAAGCGGCAGGCGCTGGTGCCTAACACGCCATAAAAGGCGTTCATGATAATTTTCAGCGCCTGTGACAGCGGTTTATTGCCCTGTTGTTTAGCGGCCTCGCGACCCTGCCAGATCTGCTCAACAATAGCGGGTAAACAATGCGTCTGGCGTGAGAAGCGTGCTTCGCGGAACCCTGCCACGGAATCGGCATTATCAGGATGCGCTAATCCTTCGATCAATCCTACCGGATCAATCAGGAAGGTACGGATGATCGAGGGATAAAGGCTTTTATAGTCAAGCACCAGCACCGAATCATATAAACCGGGGCGCGAATCCATCACGTAGCCGCCAGGGCTGGCTTCCGGCAGCACGTCGCCCAGATTAGGCGCGACAAAACCGGCGCGATGCATACGTGGAATATAAAGATGGCTGAAGGCGGCTACCGAACCGCCATGACGATCCACCGCCAGACCATTAACCGCCGCGCGTTCCAGCAGGAACGGCATAATGTCCGTTTTGTGGAAAATACGCGTCACCAGTTCGCAGTCTTTCAGGTTATAGCGCGCCAGCGCGGGTTTATCATTGGCAAAGCGCCAGTTGATCTCTTCCATGCGCTGCCACGGATTATCGATGGCTTTGCCTTCACCCAATAGCTGTTGCGATACCGACTCCAGGCTAAACGAAGGGAAAGTCCAGAAGGCGGATTTTAGTGCATCAATGCCGTCGATGATCAAGCGTCCGGTAGCCTGCGCGAAGAATATCCCCGGCTTAAACCCGTGTTCACGCCACTCCAGCGGCGTTTGCTGACGCCCCAGACGTAACGGCACTTTGTAGCGCTCGGCGTGTTTCTGTAATACGCGCAAGTCAAACTGCACCACGTTCCAGCCGATAATCACATCAGGATCGTATTGAGCAAACCAGTTGTTGAGCGCTTCCAGCAGCTGCGGGCGACTGGCGAGATAGATCAGGTCGAAATCAAGCTGGCTGGCATCGCCGTTAGGCGGACCGAGCATATAAACCTGACGCTGACCGCAGCCTTCCAGCCCAATGCAATACAGCTCGCCGTGCTGAGTGGTTTCAATATCCAGCGATACCCATTTCAATGGCGGACGGTAATCAGGATGAGGTTTCAGACGCGTGTTCATCACGCTTGCGCCTTGCGTGTCGCCGCTGAACCACACTGGCGCCGTGATAAAGCGCTCCATTAAAAAGCGCTCGGGTGGACGGATGTCCGCTTCGTAGACCGGAATGCCGTGCTCACGCAGTTTCTTTTCAATCCATTGCAGCTGTCGGTTCTGTTGACAATAAAGCCCCAATACCGGGCGGCGGCGAAAATCTTTTAGCTGCAAAGGCTGAAGGCGTACTTCTCGTTCATTTTGCAGCAGCGCTTCAACCTGCGTTTGAAATTCGCAGGGAATGAACGCCACCGATTCTTGTACCGGCAGCACCACGCGCTGCGGACCCTCGTCGGTGGCCAGCCAGAAGACGATTTCGGTGCCTTGTGCGCTGTCGCGCCAGTGGCGAGTGAGCAGGAAACCTGCGCGGGGCGTATTCACACTATCTCCAGACGAGCCGGCTTCAGAAACAAACGTGAGCGAAGTATAACATGGATATTTATACAGCACTCGCCGCTGTGGTTTATCAATATCAGCGTACAATTCTTGCCTTGACGCTGTACCCCAGGCTCAGGACAATCCAGTCTTGTGCTTTTTTTAAGGAAGGTTATGGAAGCCTGGGTTCAACACCTGTTTACGCAGTCGCTGGAGTGGGCGTTGTTTGCCGTTGCACTGGTGACATTTCTTGAATCGCTGGCGCTGGTGGGATTATTGCTGCCGGGGACGGTTTTGATGGCCAGTCTCGGCGCGCTGGTGGGTAGCGGACAAATAGGGTTATACCCAGCCTGGGCGGCGGGTTTCGTCGGTTGTTTAATTGGCGACTGGGTTTCCTATGGCATTGGCTGGAAATTTCAGGGGCCGCTGCATCGCTGGAAATACTTACAAAAATATAAAGGATTACTGGATAAAACCGAGCACGCGCTGCATCAGCACAGCATGTTTACCATTCTTGTGGGACGTTTTGTCGGGCCAACGCGTCCGCTGATCCCACTAGCGGCGGGTATGCTGGAATTGCCGGTGCGTAAGTTCCTGCTGCCGAATCTAATCGGCTGTATTTTGTGGCCGCCGCTCTATCTGCTGCCGGGCATTCTGGCGGGAGTGGCAATTGATGTGCCAAAAGCCGCGCAGGAGGGAAGCTTTCGCTGGCTGCTGTTGCTGGTTGCAATTCTGGTTTGGCTGGGCATTTGGCTATGCTGGCGCTGGTGGCGCAGCGGGAAAAGTCAGGACTGGGTAACCGCGTATCTGCCGCTGCAACGTCTGCGCTGGCTGACGCCGCTCGGGCTTATCGTGGCCGCTGGCGCATTGGTAGCGATTCAGTTCCATCCGATGATGCCAGTATTCCGTCATCTGCTGTGGCAGGTATTCTTTAATTAACGGCGCGGGATGCCGAGCACATCGGCTTCCCGCGTGTCGCCCGACAGTAGCTGTTCGGTTGCGCCATCCCAGTAAACCCGACCATCCACAATCACGACGCTACGTGGCGCAATTTGCTGCGCATCCTCCAGGCTATGCGACACCATCAGTAAAGTGATGTTGCGCGCCATGCACACTGAACGCACCAGCTGTAGCATTTCTCCCCGTAACGCCGGATCCAGGGCTGAAAAGGGTTCATCCAGCAGCAGCACTGGCCGATCGCGTAACAGACAGCGAGCCAGCGCGACACGCTGACGTTGTCCGCCTGATAGCTGGCCCGGTAAACGCGTCAGCAGATCACGCAATCCCACCTGCTCAGCAATCTCTGCAAGCTGCTGCTGTTGGGTGGGGTTCAGCCTGAGACCGGGATGTAATCCCAGCGCCATATTCTGCTGTACGTTGAGGTGCGGGAAGAGGTTATTCTCCTGAAACAGCATCGAAACCGGGCGCTTCGCCGGTACGCTTTGGGTATGATCGTGTCCGTCAATGTGCAGGCTTCCCTGGCTGACGGGCAGAAAACCCGCAATCAGGCTCAGCAGCGTGCTTTTGCCCGCGCCGCTAGGGCCAAGGATTGCCAGCCGCTCGCCACGTTGCGCGCTCAGGCTGAAGCGCATCGGTAAATGCTGATAAAGATAGGTAAGGTTATTCAGAGTCAGCATGGCGGCCCGGTAATTTTTCCATCAGGGTAAACAGTAACAAACAGAGCACAAGTAACAACAGGGCGGTAACCGCACCGTCTGCGCCGCGATAGGAACCGATCTGTTGATAAAGATAGAACGGTAAGGTGCGGAAATCCGCATTGCCAAATAACGCCACCACGCCAAAATCACCCATCGACAACACGCAGGCAAAGGCCAGCGCCTGCGCTAACGGGCGTTTCAGCGCGCGCAGCTCAATGAGCCGCAGCCGGTTCCAGCCGCTGATGCCGAGCGATCCACACAGATTTGCATAACGCTCAGCCATGTCGCGCATAGGATTTTCCAGCACCTTTAAAGCGTAAGGGATAGCGATCAGTGCATTGGCGAAGATGACCAAACCGTCAGCAGAAGTGGGCAAACCGATGGTGGCATTAAATAGCAGAAAGAAGCCTGTTGCCAGCACGATACCGGGCATCGCCAGGATCAGCATACCGCTGGTATCCATGATTTGCGCCGCGACGTTGCGCTGGCGCAAACGCAGTTCCCGGCTGCTCCACAGCAGCATCATGGTGAGCAGCACGCATAGCAGACCCGCGCCGGATGCAATCCGCAACGAAGTCAACGTGGCTTGCCACAGCGCGGGTTGGACCAGCGCGCCGCGTAACCCACCGTGCAGGCCATCCACAATCACCGCCAGCAGCGGGGGGAGCAGCAGCAGCAACGCCAGGGCAATCAACAACACATCACTGAGGCGAGCAAAATACGAATCCTGTGGATCGCGCCAGCCGCGCAACTGGCTGCTCCCTGCCGGGATCGCCTTACTGAAACGCTGGCTAAGCAGCACCAGCGTCAGGCAACAGATTAGCTGAATGAGCGCCAGCAGCGCCGCCCGGCCGGGATCGTAGTCGTAGCTCAGCGCCTGAAAAATGGCAAGTTCGATAGTGGTTGCCTGTGGCCCGCCGCCCAGCGATAACACGGTGGCGAAACTGGCAAAGCACAGCATAAATATCAGCGCGCCGGTGGGCAGCACCTGTCGGCGTAGCCATGGCCATTCCAGCAGGCGAAAATGGTGCCAGCCGCGCAGGTTGAGTTGCGCGGCCAGTTGGCGCTGTTCAGCCGGAATACTTTCCAGCGCCTGTAACATCAAACGCGTCGCCAGCGGTAAATTAAAAAAAACGTGTGCCAGCAAAATGCCTTGCAGCCCATACGGCGAAAAGCCATAACGGATGCCAAAAAACTGGCAGATCTGCGCCAGCCAGCCGACGCGACCATAAACCGTGAGCAGGCCAAATACGGCCACCAACACGGGCAGCACCAGCGTCATTGCGCACAGGCGCAACAGCAGCTGACGGCCGGGAAAGCGCCGACGATAAAGCGCACGCGCCAGCGCAATCGCAGGCAGCAGCGACAGCAATGCAGATAGCAGCGCCTGGCCGAAAGAAAAGGCGATAACGTGGTGCAGATATTCATCCTGCAATACGCTGTGCCAGGGCGTGTCTGGCGCGGCCATCCATAGCGTAGAAAAGGCCAGCAGCGCCACACTGCCTAACAGCAGCGTGGCGAGCAGGCCGGGAATCAGCCAGAGCGGCATTAACGGCTGACGGCGCGTTGCCATGCATTAATCCATTCTGAGCGGTGGGCGGCAACCTGTTGTGAAGAATAGTGCAGCGCAGTATTGGGTATGCTCAGCGACGAGAAACCTGCCGGCAGATCGGTTTTTATAACCGGATACATCCAGTTGCCGGTTGGCATCGTGTGCTGGAAGGCGGGCGACAACATGAACTGCATAAACTGCTGCGCCAGTTTTGGCTGTTTGCTGCTGGCCAGTTGCGCGGCGACTTCAACCTGCAGGTAATGCCCTTCAGCAAACGGCGCGGCCGCATAGGTATCTTTTTTCTCTTCAATAAGGTGGTAAGCGGGAGATGTGGTGTAGCTGAGCACCAAATCACCCTCACCCTTCAGGAACAAACCGTAGGCCTCACTCCAGCCTTTGGTAACGGTAACGGTTTTCTGCGCCAGCTTCTGCCATGCCTGGGGTGCCTGATCGCCATACACTTTTTGCATCCACAGCAGCAGGCCTAAACCCGGCGTACTGGTGCGTGGATCTTCATAAATAACGCGCCATTTTTCTGGACTATCAACCAGTTCTTTCAGGCTTTTGGGCGGGTTCTTCAGTTTGTTTTTATCATAGACGAAGGCAAAGTAGCCGTAATCGAAGGGGATAAAGGTTTTATCCTGCCAGCCGCCAGGCAGTTGCAGCTTGCTGGTGTCTACGTCGCTGGCAGCAAATAAGCCGGTCTGCTGCGCGGCCTGTAGCAGATTATTATCCAGGCCCAGAACAACATCGGCTTTGCTGTTTTTACCTTCCATGCGCAGGCGATTAAGCAGCGATACGCCATCTTCCAGCGCCACGTATTTCAGTTCGCAATGACATTGTGCTTCAAAGGCTTTTTTCACCGCCGGGCCGGGTCCCCAGTCAGCGGAGAACGAATCGTAGGTGTAAACGGTTAAAGTCGGTTTAGCGGCAAAAGCAGAGGCCGACAACAGCAGCAACAGGGACAGGACTTTGTTTAACACTTTGCGCTCCTTCAGGAGAATGGTCGTTGAGTCGCAAAGGATCTGAGCTGGCTGGCCTCTCAAATCCCTACGTCGGTACTAACCGAATCAGGTTCGACGGGTATATCTCAGCATCTTACGGCAATCGCAAGCGGCACCCCGTTGAGAACGCGTTATTCTAGTCATTTCGCGGCCAGGGTGAAAGGATCACAGCGTCGGCGGCGTAAACCAGCTCATCGCTAATATCCGGCAGCACCCAAATTGAAACGTCATTAATTAAGGCGCGAAAACCGAAATAATCATCAAAGGCGGTGATTTTTAGCTGGCTTTGCTGGTTGCGCACTACGCTGTAAGGCCTGCTGCCAAGGGGGTGACGGGCAAAATCGCGCCGCTCCGGCCATTCACGCGGCAGGATTATCGCGCTCACGCTGCCAGGTAACCACGGCAGCCAGTCGTCGGGCTGACTTAAGGTAATGTCCAGCGTCCAGGGGGCGGGAGAAGTGATGTGTTGCAGATGCGAAAACAGGGGCTGATAACGCAGCCGTTCCAGGCTGCTTATCACATCGGCCATTTCTAATTCTCGCCCGTGATGAAAGCGGATTGCGGGACGTAAGAAAAAACGCCAGTGCAGTGATGAGATTCGCTGCCAGTGATGCACAATATTGGCTTCAGCTTCCCCTTTTTCCTCATTTATACGCGTTAATCCACTGAAAATTTGTCGTGCTATATGCGTTTCGGAGCGACGCAGTGGCGATCCGGGCAGCAAATTGAGCCGCGGGCGATAGTAAAATACGCCTGCCCTGGCGAAAGCTGCGGCCCAGACAGGCGCTAATCATCTGGCGCACCTGGTCTTTATCGCCAACCAGCTGAACAAGTTGATCGATGCGATCCTGTTCCAGCAAATCTTCGGCCCGCTGTTGCTGCAACGCCAGACAGGTATAGCAAAACGCTAGCTGTGAACGTTTGCCACGCCCGGCTTCCGCTTGCCAAATCAGCCAACCGGCGACTTGCATAGCGTTGAGCAAGTTACGCATATGGCGACGTGAACAGTGCAGCAATTCCGCCAGCTCATTCAGCGTGGTGATTTGCGTCTGGCCCTGGCAGCTTTGCCACAGGCGAATAAATTGCTGCTTAAGGCGCGATGAGGGCATAAAAGAGGAACTCCCGGTAAAAAGCGCTCTGTTTTTCCTGCCTCATATTAGAAACAAACTTGATCTCATTGGAAGAGCGGGGGGCATTTAGCAATAAATAGCGCTCTGCCATGATCGCGCAGCCATGCGGGATCGTATTCTGAGTAGGGTGTAATTACACCGCCAGCAGGTTTTTCACCGCTGGCTTTTTTTAGGATGCACGCTATTGTCTACCCTTCTTTTTTCCTCATTTTAAAGGGATTGCGGTATGAAATCGCGCGTCAATCCAGTTTATCTCGCGTTTATGGTGACGTCGTTCATGATTGGCGTGGCGGGTGCATTACAGGCGCCGACGCTCAGTCTGTTTTTGACCCGTGAAGTGCAGGCGCGTCCTTTCTGGGTTGGGCTATTTTTTACCCTCAACGCGATTGCAGGGATTGTGGTCAGCATGATGGTGGCGAAACGTTCGGACAGTGTGGGCGATCGCCGTCATATTATTTTGTTCTGCTGTCTGATGGCGCTGTGTAATGCCATTTTGTTTGCCTTTACACGTCATTATCTGACATTGATCACGCTTGGCGTGCTGCTGTCAGCACTGGCCAGCGTGTCAATACCGCAAATTTTTGCGCTGGCACGTGAATATGCCGATCAGTCAGCACGCGAAGCAGTGATGTTCAGTTCAGTGATGCGTGCGCAGCTGTCGCTGGCGTGGGTGATTGGGCCGCCGTTGTCATTCACGTTAGCGCTTAATTACGGTTTCATCACGCTGTTTATGGTGGCGGCGACGCTGTTCTTTATCTGTATCCTGCTGATTTGGTTTACGCTGCCATCGGTACCACGCGCGGATTCGCTGATGCACAGTGGTGGCATACCCATCAGCGGCTGGCGTAATCGTGATGTACGCATGTTGTTCATCGCTTCGATGATAATGTGGACCTGTAATACCATGTATATCATTGATATGCCGCTGTATATCAGCAGCACGCTGGGATTGCCAGAAAAGCTGGCTGGTTTGTTAATGGGTATGGCGGCAAGTCTGGAAATTCCGGTGATGCTGCTGGCGGGCTATTGTGCGAAGCGCATCGGGAAACGTAACCTGATATTGATCGCTCTGGCAGCCGGTATTGTGTTCTATCTTGGTCTGGTGCTGTTCAGTTCGCGTAATGCATTATTGCTCCTGCAACTATTTAACGCCGTATTTATCGGCATTATCGCCGGTATTGGTATGTTGTGGTTTCAGGATTTAATGCCGGGAAGGCCTGGGGCGGCCACCACGATGTTTACGAATTCGATTTCAACGGGAATGATCCTGGCGGGGGTGATTCAGGGAACGTTAAGCGAACACCTGGGCCACATCGCGGTGTACTGGCTGGCGTTAGGCCTGGCGATAGCGGCTTTTGCCCTGACAGCGCGGGTTCGTAATGGCTAAAAAAAAGGCGACCCGAAAGTCGCCCATAGCAATTAACGCAGGAAAGCCGGTTGGCTGAGCTCGTAATCGGAGATTGACGCTTCGTGTTGCAGCGTCAGGCCAATGCTGTCGAGGCCATTAATCATGCAGTGACGACGGAAACTATCCAGTTCAAACGGATAGGTTTTATCGCCAGCGATAACCGTTTGCGCTTCAAGATCGACGGTGAAACGGATGCCTGGCTGAGCAGCAACCCGTTCGAACATCTCATTGACGTCTTTATCGCTCAGTTTCACAGGCAACAGTTGATTGTTGAAGCTGTTGCCATAAAAGATGTCGGCGAAGCTCGGGGCGATAACGACATGAAAGCCAAAATCGGTCAGCGCCCAGGGAGCATGCTCGCGCGATGATCCACAACCAAAATTCTCGCGCGCCAGCAAAATGCTGGCGCCTTTGAATTCCGGTTTGTTCAGCACAAAACTGGGGGTTGGGGTGGTGCCGGCGTCGTCTTCAAAGCGCCAGTCGTGGAACAGGTGCTGACCGAACCCGGTGCGCGTGACTTTTTGTAAAAACTGCTTAGGAATGATGGCATCGGTATCGACGTTTGCCGCATCCAGCGGCGCCACAATCCCGGTATGTTGGGTAAATTTTTTCGCCATGACTTATGCTCCTGTCGTCAGTTCACGGATGTCAGCAAAATGACCTGCTACCGCCGCCGCCGCCGCCATTGCCGGACTGACCAGATGGGTGCGGCCGCCACGGCCTTGACGGCCTTCAAAGTTACGGTTGCTGGTCGAGGCGCAGCGCTCACCTGGGTTCAGGCGATCATTGTTCATTGCCAGACACATTGAGCAGCCCGGCAGGCGCCATTCGAAACCCGCGTCCAGAAATATCTTATCCAGACCTTCCGCTTCCGCCTGCGCTTTTACCGGACCGGAGCCAGGTACGACCATCGCGATCACACCGGGCGCGACTTTGCGACCTTTGGCAATCGCCGCCGCCGCACGCAAATCTTCGATACGTGAATTCGTACAGGAGCCAATAAAGACTTTATCGATGCTGACCTCGGTCAGTTTGATGCCGGGTTGCAAATTCATGTAAGCCAGCGCTTTTTCCGCTGAGGCGCGCTCAACCGGATCGGCAAATGAAGCCGGATTCGGGATGGCTTCATCAACGGCAATGACCTGACCCGGATTGGTTCCCCAGGTCACCTGCGGCGCGATGTCTTGCGCATGCAAGGTCACTACCGTATCGAATTCGGCTCCTTCGTCTGACTTCAGCGTGCGCCAGTATTCAACCGCTTGCTCCCACTGCTCGCCCTGTGGCGCAAACTGGCGGCCTTTCAGGTAGTTAAAGGTGGTATCGTCGGGTGCGACCAGACCGGCTTTAGCGCCCATTTCAATCGCCATATTGCACAGAGTCATACGGCCTTCCATGCTCAGCGCTTCAATGGCTGGACCACAGAATTCAACAACGTGCCCGGTGCCGCCTGCGCTACCGGTTTTACCAATTACCGCCAGCACAATATCTTTGGCGGTGATGCCGGTAGCCGCCTCGCCCAATACTTCAATTTTCATGGTTCTGGCGCGACCTTGTTTCAGGGTCTGCGTGGCAAAAACGTGCTCAACTTCTGACGTGCCGATACCAAATGCCAGCGAGCCAAAGGCACCATGTGTTGCAGTATGCGAGTCGCCACAAACAATGGTCATGCCGGGTAAGGTCATACCTTGTTCTGGACCGATAACGTGCACAATGCCCTGAAACGGGTGATTCAGGTCATACAGCTGCACGCCAAATTCGGCACAGTTTTTCATCAATTCCTGCATCTGAATACGTGCCATCTCGCCCGACGCATTAATATCTTTGGTCTGGGTTGAGACGTTGTGATCCATGGTCGCGAAGGTTTTTGACGGTTGACGAACTTTACGGCCATGCGCACGCAAGCCGTCAAACGCCTGTGGTGATGTCACTTCATGAATCAAATGACGATCGATATACAGCAATGGTGTTTCGTTGGGGGCTTCGTGAACGACATGTGCATCAAATAACTTCTGGTATAACGTTTTCATTATTTTATTTTTCCTCGGCGATAAAGCGGGCAATGATGCTGCCCATCTCATCTGTGCTGATCGCAGGGCCATCACCGGCTAAGTCTTTGGTACGGTAACCCTCTTCCAGGGCACGGCTGATAGCACGCTCAATGCTGTCGGCGGCGTCATCGGCATTCAGGCTATAACGCAGCAGCAGTGACAGAGACAGAATCTGCGCAACCGGATTAGCAATGTTCTGACCGGCAATATCGGGTGCCGATCCGCCTGCGGGCTCGTACAAACCAAAACCGTCTTCATTCAGGCTGGCAGAAGGCAACATGCCCATTGAGCCGGTGATCATGGCACATTCATCAGAAAGAATATCGCCAAACAGGTTGGAACACAGCAGAACATCAAATTGTGAAGGGTCTTTGATTAACTGCATGGTGGCGTTGTCGATGTACATATGACTTAACTGGACATCCGGGTAGTCTTTAGCAATTTCGTTAACGATTTCACGCCACATTACCGACGTTTGCAGCACGTTGGCTTTATCAACCGAAGTGACTTTATTGCGACGCTTACGCGCCGATTCAAACGCGATACGTGCAATACGCTCGATCTCAAAACGATGATAAACCTCGGTATCAAATGCGCGCTCATGGGGACCGCTGCCTTCACGACCTTTCGGCTGACCGAAGTAGATGCCGCCGGTCAACTCACGCACACACAGAATATCGAAGCCTTTGGCGGCAATATCGCTACGCAGCGGGCAAAACGCTTCCAGACCGTTATACAGCGCAGCAGGGCGCAGATTGCTGAACAGTTTGAAGTGCTTACGCAGCGGCAGCAGGGCGCCACGCTCAGGTTGAGAAGCAGGCGGCAAATGTTCCCATTTCGGGCCGCCGACCGAACCAAACAGGATCGCGTCGGCCTGCTCACAGCCTGCAACGGTTACGGGTGGCAATGGCTCACCGTGACGATCAATGGCGATACCGCCAACATCATATTCACTGGTGGTGATACGCATATCGAAGCGCTGACGAATCGCATCCAACACCTTGATAGCCTGCGCCATAACTTCTGGACCAATACCGTCGCCCGGTAAAACTGCGATATGTGAAGACGTAGACATAGTTACACCGTTTCCTTCTGATCTTTAAATTTGCGCTGCAATTCTTTTTCAACCTGTCTGGCTCGCCAGATGTTGTTCAGAGCGTTAACCATGGCTTTAGCGGAGGACTCAACAATATCGGTCGCCAGGCCTACGCCATGAAATTTACGGTCGTTATAGCTGACCACAATATCTACCTGGCCCAGCGCGTTTTCGCCGTGACCTTTGGCGGTCAGCTTGTAATTCACCAGCTCGGCATTAAATTGCGTGATACGGTTGATAGCCTGATAAACCGCGTCAACCGGACCATTACCGGTCGCGGCTTCTGATTTGTTTTCTTCACCACAGCCCAGATTAACGGATGCCGTCGCGGTAATGCTGGAGCCTGATTGCACGTTGAAATCGTTCAGCTGGAAATGCTCCGGTTCTTCGTTCTGTTTGTTGATAAAGGCCAGCGCTTCCAGGTCGTAATCAAACACCTGGCCTTTTTTATCTGCCAGCTTCAGAAACGCGTCATACAGGCTATCCAGGTTGTAATCGCTTTCTTTATATCCCATCTCTTCCATGCGGTGTTTCACAGCCGCACGGCCTGAACGTGACGTCAGATTCAGCTGGATTTTGTGCAGACCGATCGATTCTGGCGTCAGGATTTCGTAGTTTTCGCGATTTTTCAGCACGCCATCCTGATGAATGCCCGACGAGTGCGCGAAGGCATTGGAGCCAACTACCGCTTTGTTGGCCGAAATCGGCATATTGCAGATCTGGCTGACCATCTGGCTGGTGCGGTAGATTTCCTGATGATGAATATTGGTATGGACGTTCATGATCTGCTGACGGGTTTTAATCGCCATGATCACCTCTTCCAGCGCACAGTTACCGGCGCGTTCACCCAGGCCATTCAGCGTACCTTCAACCTGACGTGCGCCCGCCTGAATAGCGGCAATGGCGTTGCCGGTCGCCATACCTAAATCATCATGGGTATGAACCGACAGCACAGCTTTATCAATGTTCGGTACGCGATTCACCAGCTGGCTGATGATATTGGCGTATTCGTTTGGCAAGGTATAGCCAACGGTATCAGGAATATTGATGGTGGTTGCACCCGCGTTGATAGCAGCTTCGACCATGCGGCACAGGTCATCGATGGGGGTGCGGCCACCGTCTTCACAGGAGAATTCTACGTCGTTGGTATAATTACGGGCGTGTTTCACCATGTGTACCGCACGCTCAATCACGTCTGGCAAGGTGCTGCGCAGCTTGGTGGCGATATGCATCGGCGATGTGGCGATGAAGGTGTGAATACGGAACGCTTCGGCAACGCGCAAAGCTTCATAAGCGGCGTCAATATCTTTCTCAACGCAACGCGCCAGACCACAAACGCGACTGTTTTTAATGGTGCGTGCGATAGTTTGCACTGATTCAAAATCACCCGGCGAAGAAACCGGGAAACCGACTTCCATTACGTCAATGCCCATACGTTCCAGTGCTAAAGCAATCTGCAGTTTTTCTTTTACACTCAGGCTGGCCTGTAATGCCTGTTCACCATCGCGCAGAGTGGTATCGAAAATAATGACTTGTTGGCTCATCGTATTCATCCTTTTGCGTTAACTTCGCCTTGCAACGAGCATAAAAAAACCCGCGCATCGGCGCGGGTTTTTAACTTTCTGCAGGTTTGAATCAGTGTTTGATTCCGCCCACAAGTCTACCGCGCAAATTAGCTGCGTTTAGTAGTAGACCTGGTAGGCGAGAAGAACGAAACATGGATTCAAACCTCGTAAATTTTTTTGCTGCACATATTGGTACTGGAATCCCTGAATGATGTCAACCTTAAGTGAAAGGCGCTGTCGTTAGGCTGCTAAGGAAAATATTCTGTCATATCAGGCCGACACAGAGTTATGCGCAACAGATTAATCTTCGGAATATTAACAGCAGATAACAAAAGGCCATCCTGTGGTGATTTTTGTTGTTAATTAATTGAAATGTATTGTTTTTTATCGACATTATTATAGCGATCGTCTTAATGGGATAACAGCGCAAAGCAACATAATCTCATGTAAATGCATCGTTTTAAGGTTAATAACCCCAAAAAGGTTTTATCTCAGGAAATTGTGGGCTAACGGTCACAGCAATAACTTTTTTTTATTTCTTAGATCACGCTAAAAATAATTTCATGAGTAGCATTTTCGTCTGCTGTTATCGCGCGTAATTAGTTTAATCATCGCGGCTCAAACTTGTCAGGCAGAGCCTTTACAGCCGGTTTCATTAACCTGGTCATGCCTGATGTTTGCCTGCCAGGTTTTCTGCGGTTATGGTAATCGACCTACTATCAAAAGAATGAACTCAGCAGAATTCTCTGTATCTGGACAGCAGAAATGATTTCCGCTGTCTGTGCATAAACATAAGGTTTTGATCTTAATTGGCGAAGAGAGGGCAGGATGCCGTGGCGTGCTGGAAAACGGTCGCCGATGGATTCAGTTCCTTTAGCCTGGAGGCAGAAAATGGAGATGTTGTCAGGAGCCGAGATGGTCGTCCGTTCGTTAATCGATCAGGGCGTAAAGCAGGTATTCGGTTATCCGGGTGGCGCCGTATTAGATATTTACGATGCGCTGCAAACGGTAGGGGGTATTGATCACGTATTAGTACGCCATGAACAAGGCGCTGTGCACATGGCGGACGGTCTGGCGCGCGCGACCGGCGAAGTCGGTGTGGTGCTGGTGACATCGGGTCCCGGCGCGACCAATGCTATTACCGGCATTGCGACGGCTTACATGGATTCCATTCCGCTGGTCATCCTGTCGGGACAAGTCCCTTCCTCGCTGATTGGCTACGACGCTTTTCAGGAATGCGATATGGTCGGGATTTCCCGCCCGGTGGTAAAACACAGCTTCTTAGTTAAAAGCACCGAAGAAATTCCTGGCGTGCTGAAAAAAGCGTTTTGGCTGGCTGCCAGTGGGCGTCCGGGACCGGTGGTTATCGATCTGCCGAAAGATATTCTGAATCCCGCCAATAAGCTGCCTTATATGTGGCCAGATTCCGTCAGTATGCGATCTTACAACCCCACAGTCCAGGGGCATAAAGGTCAGATTAAGCGTGCGTTGCAAACGCTGTTAGCCGCTCATAAGCCTGTGATATATGCCGGTGGCGGCGCGATTACTTCAGCCTGTGAAGCCGAGTTGCTGCAACTGGCTGAAAGCCTGAATATTCCGGTAACCACGTCATTGATGGGGCTGGGGGCCTTCCCAGGCACGCATCGTCAATGTGTGGGTATGCTGGGCATGCACGGCACGTATGAAGCGAATATGACGATGCACAATGCCGACCTGATCTTTGGTATTGGCGTGCGCTTTGACGATCGCACCACCAATAATCTGGCAAAGTATTGCCCAAATGCCACAGTGATGCATATTGACATTGATCCTACGTCAATCTCGAAAACCGTTGCCGCTGATATTCCCATTGTTGGCGATGCGAAACAGGTTCTGCAGCAAATGCTGGACTTGCTGGCCCAAAGCGAAAGTAAACAACAGCTCGACAGCCTGCGCGACTGGTGGCAATCGATTGATGGCTGGCGCAGCCGCAAGTGTCTGGAGTTTGATCGCACCAGCGATAAAATCAAGCCACAGGCTGTCATCGAAACGATTTGCCGCCTGACCAGCGGTGACGCTTACGTCACGTCGGATGTCGGTCAGCATCAGATGTTTGCCGCGCTCTATTATCAGTTCAACAAGCCACGCCGCTGGATTAACTCAGGGGGTTTAGGAACGATGGGCTTTGGGCTACCTGCTGCGCTGGGTGTGAAAATGGCGCTGCCAGAAGAAACGGTCATCTGTGTGACCGGCGATGGCAGTATCCAGATGAATATCCAGGAGCTTTCTACCGCCTTGCAATACAATTTGCCGGTGCTGGTGCTCAACCTGAACAACCGCTTTCTTGGCATGGTGAAGCAGTGGCAGGACATGATTTATTCGGGTCGCCATTCGCAATCCTATATGGAATCGCTGCCCTATTTCGTCCGCCTGGCAGAGGCTTACGGCCATGTTGGCATCGCCATCCAGCATCCTGCTGAGCTGGAGGAGAAGTTAACGTTAGCGCTGGAAACGCTGGCGAAAGGCCGTCTGGTATTTGTAGATGTCACGGTTGATGGCAGCGAGCATGTTTACCCGATGCAAATTCGCGGTGGCGGTATGGATGAGATGTGGTTGAGCAAAACGGAGAGGACTTAATTATGCGTCGTATTTTATCAGTTTTGCTGGAAAACGAATCCGGCGCATTGTCTCGTGTGGTTGGCTTGTTTTCACAACGTGGCTACAACATTGAAAGCCTGACCGTGGCGCCAACCGACGATCCCACCTTGTCGCGTATGACTATTCAAACGGTTGGCGATCAAAAAGTTCTGGAACAGATCGAAAAACAGTTACACAAGCTGGTGGATGTATTACGTGTGACTGAATTAGGACAAGGCGCTTACGTTGAGCGTGAAATCATGCTGGTGAAAATTCAGGCGAGCGGATATGGCCGCGAAGAAGTTAAGCGCAGTGCTGAAATTTTCCGCGGTCAGATCATTGATGTCACGCCAACGCTTTATACGGTTCAGCTGGCAGGCACCAGCGACAAACTGGATGCGTTTTTGAACTCCATTCGTGATGTCGCGGAAATTGTAGAAATTGCGCGTTCCGGCATTGTCGGGGTTTCTCGTGGTGACCGGATCATGCGTTAATCACGTCGCCTAATCCTTAAACTTTCTCCTAACCTGGCGAAATGCCGGGTTTTTTCTTTTTTATGCGTTATAACGTCTGGCATAACAAAAGCGGTTGCCCCGCACACTTTTCTGCTGTTAGATGTAACCAGAGTTGTCCTTAGCGTAACTGCGGATAGAGATGCTGCAGAAGCGAGCCTGATTGTGGAGTTATCGTGAAACTGGATGAAATTGCGCGCCTGGCGGGCGTGTCGCGCACCACGGCCAGTTATGTTATTAACGGCAAAGCGCGGCAGTATCGTGTAAGCGATAAAACCGTTGAGAAAGTCATGGCGGTGGTGCGTGAGCATAATTACCACCCGAATGCGGTGGCCGCTGGGCTGCGCGCGGGACGTACCCGTTCGATTGGTTTAGTCATTCCTGATTTAGAGAACACCAGCTATACGCGTATCGCAAATTATCTTGAGCGGCAGGCACGCCAGCGTGGCTACCAGTTACTGATCGCCTGCTCAGAAGATCAACCCGATAATGAAATGCGCTGCATTGAGCATCTGCTGCAACGCCAGGTTGATGCGATTATCGTCTCAACCTCATTACCCCCGGAACATCCTTTCTACCAGCGCTGGATCCATAACGCGCTGCCGATTATTGCCCTGGATCGTGCCCTGGATCGCGAACACTTTACCAGCGTTGTCGGGGCGGATCAGGATGATGCCTTTACCCTGGCGACTGAACTGCGTCAGCTGGAGATAAACAATGTGCTTTTTTTAGGCGCATTACCGGAGCTTTCTGTCAGCTTTTTACGTGAAATGGGGTTCCGCGACGCGTGGAAAGACGATGAACGGCCCATTGAGTATATTTACTGCAACAGTTTTGAACGCACAGCTGCTGCTGCGCGGTTCGAAAAATATCTCGACGATCATCCCATGCCTGACGCGCTGTTTACGACGTCATTTGGGCTGCTGCAAGGTGTTATGGATGTCACGCTGAAACGTGACGGGCGACTGCCAACCGAACTGGCGATTGCGACATTTGGCGACCACGAATTGCTGGACTTTTTAGAGTGTCCGGTGCTGGCGGTGGGTCAGCGGCACCGTGATGTCGCTGAGCGCGTGCTGGAACTGGTTCTCGCCTCGCTGGATGAGCCAAAAAAACCCAAACCGGGTCTGACGCGAATTCGTCGTAATTTATTTCGTCGTGGGCAATTAAGCCGCAAAACAAAATGACTGACGGGCAGTCATGATGCTGCCCATAATAATTAATCAGGACGTTGTGTTTCGATTACATTCCGCTGGCGTAAAAAAGCGTAAACAATGAACACGTCAGCTAACAAATTAGAAATGTATTTTTCTTCTTTGTTTATTTCTTCAACAGCCTTGCTGGCCCCAGCTTTTCTGGCGTTCTCATCACCCTTTAAGAAACCCCCTAAAATGCTGCCGCTGTCTCAGAATCCACGATAAGGCGTCATCCCTGATAAGTTATTTATTTTTTCGCCAATCTTATTTAAGCAAATTAATTTTATTCAGTTATTCATCGGGTTAATTTTTTTTAGTTTTTTTTCAGCAGTGTCGCCATCCTTCAATTGAATTTTAGTCAGCAGGAAATAGTGATATTCATCTACCGCTCTGGCTTGACAAGGATTTCATCGGGTCCTTAAACTCGTTTCGTGGTAAAAAGTGGGATAAAGTGGTGGAAACAGGTAACTGAGGGGGTGAGACTGACATGTTCCGAGGAGCAACGTTAGTCAATCTCGACAGCAAAGGACGTCTGGCCGTACCAACACGCTATCGCGATTTGTTGAAGGGGGAATCACAAGGTCAGATGGTATGTACCATCGATCTTCATCAGCCCTGCCTGCTGCTTTATACCTTGCCCGAATGGGAAATCATTGAAAAGAAGCTTGCGCGTTTATCTAGCATGAATCCGCTTGAGCGTCGCGTGCAGCGCTTGCTGTTGGGGCACGCCAGCGAATGTCAGATGGATAATGCAGGGCGTTTGTTGCTGGCGAATACCCTTCGTCAGCACGCCAAATTAACAAAAGAAGTGATGCTGGTTGGACAGTTCAATAAATTTGAGCTGTGGGATGAACAGACCTGGTATCAACAAGTTAAGGAAGATATTGACGCAGAGCAGTCGGCTCAGGAGCCTTTATCTGAACGGTTGCAGGACTTGTCGCTATAGCTATGCAGGAAAATTTTAAACATACCACCGTGCTGTTGGATGAGGCGGTTAACGGCCTCAATATTAAGGACGACGGGATCTACATTGACGGCACATTTGGTCGTGGCGGTCATTCGCGCTTAATTCTTTCGCAACTTGGGGCGAAGGGGACGCTGATTGCCATCGATCGTGATCCGCAAGCTATCGCCGCGGCCGCTGAGATAAGCGATCCGCGTTTTTTAATTATTCATGGCCCTTTTTCTGCCCTGGCAGAGTATGTCCGCGAGCGCGGGCTGGTGGGTAAGATCGACGGCATTTTGCTGGATCTTGGGGTGTCTTCTCCGCAGCTGGATGATGCTGAACGTGGCTTCTCCTTTATGCGCGATGGGCCGCTGGATATGCGTATGGACCCCACACGTGGCCATTCGGCAGCAGAATGGTTACTTCATGCTGAAGAGGCAGATATTGCCTTTGTGCTGAAAACGTACGGTGAAGAGCGTTTTGCTAAGCGCATTGCGCGCGCCATCGTAGAGCGCAATCGCGAACAGCCCATGACGCGCACCAAAGAGTTAGCTGACGTTATTGCGGCGGCAACACCGGTCAAAGATAAATTTAAGCATCCTGCAACCCGCAGTTTCCAGGCGATACGGATCTGGATTAACAGCGAACTGGAAGAGATCGATACCGCGCTGAAAGGGGCTGTCGAGGTGCTGGCAACCGAAGGCCGCTTATCTGTCATTAGCTTCCATTCACTGGAAGATCGCCTGGTTAAGCGCTTTATGCGCGATCAAAGCCGCGGTCCGCAGGTCCCGGCAGGCTTACCGATGACTGAGCAGCAGCTCAAAGCATTAGGGGGACGTGAGCTGAAGCTGCTTGGCAAGCTGGTGCCGGGCGAGCGGGAAGTCGCAGAGAACCCGCGAGCGCGTAGTTCGGTATTACGTATTGCGGAGAGAACCTAAGCATGATCGGCAATGAGCGTCATAGCCTGCCCGGCGTTATTGGTGGCGATCTGCTACGCAAGGGCAAAATTCCGCTATTGCTGCTTATCGCCGTGGTGGTTTCAGCGATGTTTGTTGTGACCACCACACACAAAACGCGTTTATTAACGGCACAGCGTGAGCAGTTAGTCCTGGAACGTGACGCGCTGGATATCGAATGGCGCAACCTGATTTTAGAAGAAAACGCCCTGGGCGATCACAGCCGGGTAGAGCGGATCGCGACAGAGAAACTGCAGATGCAGCATGTTGATCCTTCACAAGAAAATATTGTGGTACAGAAATAAGGACCTCAAACAGCGAATGAGCGGCGCGGGCAGAACGCTGAAGTTGAAAAAACCGGAAGATAAAGCCAGCTTTGTAAGCTGGCGTTTCGCGTTGCTGTGTGGCTGCATTCTGCTGGCACTGGGCGGGCTGCTTTCACGTGTTGCCTGGTTACAGGTGATCAACCCAGACAAGCTGGTAAAAGAGGGCGATTTACGTTCGCTGCGCGTGCAGGCGGTTCCCACCGCGCGCGGTATGATCAGCGATCGCGCGGGTCGTCCGCTGGCCGTAAGCGTGCCGGTTAATGCTATCTGGGCCGATCCAAAAGAGCTGCACGCCGGTGGTGGCGTAACCCTGGATAGCCGCTGGAAAGCGCTATGCGATGCGCTCTCCATCCCCCTTGATCAGCTGGCTACGCGCGTTAATGCCAATCCTAAAGGACGCTTTGTCTATCTGGCGCGCCAGGTGAATCCTGCCATCGGCGAATACGTTAAAAAGCTCAAGCTGCCTGGTATTCATTTGCGTGAAGAATCCCGCCGTTATTACCCGGCAGGGCAGGTCACCTCGCATTTGATCGGTTTTACCAATATTGATGGTCAGGGTATTGAAGGCGTTGAAAAGAGCTTCGATAAATGGCTAACCGGCGCGCCGGGGGAACGTACGGTGCGTAAAGATCGCTATGGTCGGGTGATTGAAGACATCTCTTCTGTAGACAGCCGGGCGGCACACAATCTGACGTTAAGTATCGACGAGCGTTTACAGGCGCTAGTTTATCGTGAACTGAATAACGCGGTAGCCTTTAATAAAGCCGAATCGGGTACGGCTGTACTGGTCGATGTAAATACCGGCGAAGTACTGGCGATGGCTAACAGCCCCGCTTATAACCCCAACAATCTTAGCAATACCCCAAAAGAGCTGATGCGCAACCGCGCCATTACCGACATCTTTGAGCCAGGCTCGACAGTGAAACCAATGGTGGTGATGACGGCGCTGCAACGGGGTGTGGTCAAAGAAAATAGCGTTTTGAATACCTTGCCGTATCGCGTAAATGGTCATGAGATCAAAGATGTGGCGCGTTATAACGAATTGACCCTGACGGGGATTCTGCAGAAGTCGAGTAACGTCGGAGTTTCACATTTGGCGTTAGCGATGCCTTCCTCTGCGCTGGTAGATACTTACGCGCGCTTTGGGCTGGGCAAACCGACCAATTTGGGGCTGGTCGGGGAAAGTAGTGGCTTATACCCTCAAAAACAACGGTGGTCTGACATAGAGAGGGCCACCTTCTCTTTCGGCTACGGGCTAATGGTAACGCCGTTACAGTTAGCGCGAGTCTACGCAACGATCGGCAGTTATGGCATTAATCGTCCCCTGTCGATTACCAAAGTGGATCCGCCTGTCGCCGGGCAGCGCGTCTTCGATGAATCACTGGTAAAAACCGTGATGCACATGATGGAGAGCGTAGCGCTGCCAGGTGGTGGCGGTGTAAAAGCTGCCCTCAAGGGATACCGTATCGCGATTAAAACCGGAACGGCGAAAAAAGTTGGCCCGGATGGACGCTACATCAATAAATACATTGCTTATACCGCGGGCGTTGCGCCAGCCAGCCGTCCACGTTTTGCGCTGGTCGTGGTGATCAACGATCCGCAAGGCGGTAAATATTATGGCGGTGCAGTTTCTGCACCCGTGTTTGGTGCCATCATGGGCGGGGTTTTACGCACCATGAATGTTGAGCCAGACGCGTTGCCGGTGAATGACAAGAACGAGTTGGTGACTAACAGAAGTGAGGAATCAAGTGACAGATCGTAACCTGCGCGATTTACTTGGCCCATGGGTGCCAGACGCGCCGGCGCGTCAGCTTCGTGACATGACTCTTGATAGCCGCATCGCGGCTTCAGGCGATCTGTTTGTGGCTGTTGCAGGCCACCACTCCGATGGACGGCGTTTTATTCCGCAAGCTATTGCTCAGGGCGTTGCTGCCGTGATTGCTGAAGCGGAAGGCGAGGCAATGGACGGTGAAATCCGCGAAATGCATGGTGTGCCGGTAATTTACCTGGCTCAGCTGCATCAACGCTTGTCGGCTTTAGCGGGACGTTTTTATCAGCAGCCGGGTGAAAAACAAAAATTAATTGGCGTAACCGGTACTAACGGAAAAACCACAACGACGCAATTGCTGGCGCAATGGGCGCAGCTGTTGGGTGAAACCAGTGCAGTGATGGGTACGGTAGGCAACGGTCTGGTGGGTCAACTCACGCCAACTGAAAATACCACCGGCTCCGCAGTGGATATACAGCATGTGCTGCATGATCTGGCCGGGAAGGGCGCAACCCTGACGGCAATGGAAATCTCCTCCCACGGTTTAGTGCAACATCGTGTCGCCGCGCTGCCGTTTGCCGCTGCGGTATTCACCAATCTCAGCCGCGATCATCTTGATTATCATGGCGATATGCAGAGCTACGAATCAGCCAAATGGCGACTGTTCTCTGAACATCAGGTTGGCGAAGCCATTCTCAATGCCGACGATGAAGTAGGCCGCCGCTGGTTAGCCACGTTGCCAGATGCCGTCGCGGTAACCATGGAAAGCAACTTGCAGCCAGGCTGTCGCGGCCGTTGGCTGAAAGCTGACAACGTTACGTATCATGATAATGGCGCCCATATCCGCTTCAGCTCAGGCTGGGGCACAGGTGAGATTGATAGCCGCCTGATGGGGGCTTTTAACGTGAATAATTTGCTGCTGGCATTGGCGACCCTGCTGGCATTAGGTTATTCGCTGAGCGACTTAGTGCGCGTTGCGCCGCAGTTACAGCCAGTAACTGGCCGCATGGAAGTGTTTAGCGCCGCGGGTAAGCCAACAGTCGTGGTGGATTATGCCCATACGCCGGATGCGCTGGAAAAAGCGTTAGACGCAGCGCGGCTGCACTGCAAAGGCAAACTCTGGTGCCTGTTCGGCTGCGGTGGCGACCGTGATAAAGGTAAGCGCCCACTGATGGGAGCCATTGCCGAGCAATTTGCTGATGTGGTGGTGATCACCGATGACAATCCGCGAAGCGAAGATCCTAAAGCCATTGTGAATGATATTCTCAGCGGTCTGCTCGACCCAGGCCGCGCCTGCGTTGTCGCGGGCCGTGCACAAGCGGTAACCAACGCCATCATGCAAGCCCAGCCAGACGACATCGTACTGGTGGCGGGCAAAGGCCATGAAGACTATCAAATCATTGGCCATCGCCGTCTTGATTACTCTGACCGTGCGACCGTTGCGGCTTTATTAGGAGGCGCGGCATGATTCCCGTTTCCTTGCACACCTTAGCGCAAATCACCGGCGGGACGCTGTCCGGCAGTGATTTAACGCTCAATGATGTCACTACTGATACGCGTAAAGTCACCGCAGGCTGCCTGTTTATTGCCATTGTAGGCGAACGCTTTGACGCCCATGACCTGGTTGACGAGGCTATCGCTAACGGGGCGTTGGCTCTGCTTGTCAATAAACGTTTACCTGTCACCGTACCGCAGGTCGTGGTCCAGGATACGCGACTGGCATTCGGCAAGCTGGCGGCATGGGTACGTCAGCAGGCGAAAGCGCGCGTGGTGGCATTAACTGGCTCATCCGGTAAAACGTCGGTGAAAGAGATGACCGCGGCGATTTTACGTCAATGCGGCGAAACGCTTTATACCGCCGGTAACCTGAATAATGATTTCGGCGTGCCGATGACGCTGTTGCGTCTGACTGCGGAGCATCAATATGCAGTGATTGAGTTGGGCGCCAACCATCAAGGCGAAATCGCTTATACGACCGAACTGGTAAGACCTGAAAGCGCTCTGGTGAATAATCTGGCAGCCGCTCACCTTGAAGGTTTTGGATCGCTGGATGGCGTCGCCAAAGCGAAGGGCGAAATCTTTTTTGGTTTGCCGGCTCACGGCACCGCGATTCTCAATGCCGAGAGTAACGACTGGCCGCACTGGCAGCAACATCTCCATGGCAAAACGGTCTGGCGCTTCTCTTCACAGGCAGAAGAGGGCTGCGATTTCTCTGCCAGCAATATCAGCATTGGTCAGGATGGAACCCACTTTACAATGCATACCCCACGTGGCGACGTGGCGATTTCGCTGCCGTTACCGGGCCGACATAACATTGCTAATGCCCTGGCTGCCGCCGCGCTGGCGGTTTCGGTAGATGCACCGCTAAGTGCAGTTCAGGCCGGCCTTAAAACACTGCAGCCTGTTCCCGGACGGCTGTTCCCAATCCGCCTATCGACGTACCAGTTATTACTGGATGATAGCTACAATGCTAACGTCGGTTCAATGACGGCGGCGGCCCAGGTGCTGGGTGAAATGCCGGGCTACCGGGTGATGGTCGTCGGCGATATGGCGGAACTGGGTAATGAAGCGGAACAGTGCCACCGTGAAGTTGGGCTTGCGGCTAAATCGGCCGGCATTGATCGCGTATTGAGTACGGGAAAAATCAGCCACCTCATCAGTGAAAGCAGTGGCGTTGGCGAACATTTCAGCGATAAAGCGACGCTTACTGAACGATTACGGGCGCTGTTGTCCGAGCATAAAGCAATGACTGTCTTGATTAAGGGTTCGCGTAGTGCCGCCATGGAGCAGGTAGTACAGAGCTTACAGGAGAAAGGAACATGTTAGTTTGGCTGGCCGAACATCTGGTCGCATTTTATTCAGGTTTTAACGTCTTTTCGTATCTGACGTTTCGCGCCATTGTCAGCCTGCTGACCGCTCTGTTTATTTCTCTGTATATGGGGCCGCGTTTGATTGCCTGGCTGCAAAAACTGCAGATTGGTCAGGTGGTGCGTAACGATGGGCCCGAGTCACATTTTAGTAAGCGCGGCACGCCAACGATGGGCGGCATTATGATTCTCACATCGATTACCCTCTCGGTATTGATGTGGGCGTATCCTGCGAACCCGTATGTCTGGTGCGTATTAGTGGTGCTGGTGGGCTTTGGTATTATCGGCTTTGTTGATGACTATCGCAAAGTGGTGCGCAAAGACACTAAAGGCCTGATCGCGCGCTGGAAATATTTCTGGATGTCGGTGATTTCATTAGGCGTTGCCTTTGCTCTGTATCTGGCGGGAAAAGATACACCGGCCACACAGCTGGTGGTGCCGTTCTTCAAAGACATCATGCCGCAGTTGGGCCTGTTTTATGTGCTGCTGGCCTATTTCGTTATTGTGGGTACGGGCAATGCGGTGAACTTAACCGATGGCCTTGATGGCCTGGCGATTATGCCAACCGTCTTTGTTGCTGCAGGCTTTGCTTTGGTTGCCTGGGCAACCGGTAACGTGAAATTCGCTGAATATCTGCATATTCCTTATCTTCGTCACGCAGGTGAACTGGTGATTGTTTGCACCGCGATTGTCGGGGCAGGGTTGGGCTTCCTGTGGTTTAACACCTATCCGGCCCAGGTTTTCATGGGCGACGTGGGTTCACTGGCGCTGGGTGGCGCGCTGGGCACTATTGCCGTGCTGCTGCGTCAGGAGTTTTTACTGGTGATCATGGGCGGCGTATTTGTGGTTGAAACCCTGTCGGTGATTTTACAGGTGGGATCGTTCAAGCTGCGTGGCCAGCGTATTTTTCGCATGGCGCCGATCCATCACCACTACGAATTGAAAGGCTGGCCGGAGCCGCGCGTTATCGTGCGCTTCTGGATTATTTCGCTGATGCTGGTGCTGATTGGCCTGGCCACGCTGAAGGTACGTTAATTATGGCTGACTATCGGGGCAGAAAAGTCGTCATCATTGGGCTGGGCCTGACCGGGCTTTCCTGTGTTGATTTCTTTTTAGCGCAAGGTGCCACACCGCGCGTGATGGACACCCGTGTGTCGCCGCCCGGCCTCGACCAGGTTCCTTCACAGGTTGAGTGTCATGTGGGCGGCCTCAACCTCGACTGGCTGCTGGCTGCCGATCTGATTGTCGCCAGCCCCGGTATTGCTCTGTCGCACCCGGCATTGAGCGAAGCGGCTGAAGCGGGCATCGAAATCGTTGGCGATATTGAACTGTTCTGTCGTGAAGCGCAGGCACCTGTCGTGGCGATCACCGGCTCAAACGGAAAAAGTACCGTGACCACGCTGGTCGGCGAAATGGCAAAAGCAGCGGGCTGGTCAGTTGGCGTCGGCGGCAATATTGGTTTGCCAGCGCTGAGCCTGTTGAAGTCTCCGGCACAGCTTTATGTGCTTGAGCTGTCGAGCTTCCAGCTGGAAACCACGCATAGCCTGAAGGCCGCTGCTGCCACCATTCTCAACGTGTCGGAAGATCATATGGATCGCTATCCGTTGGGGATGCAGCAATATCGCGCCGCTAAATTGCGTATCTATGAAAACGCACAGGTTTGTGTGGTCAACGCCGATGACGGCTTAACGATGCCGGTGCGCGGGGCTGGTTCGCGCTGTGTCAGCTTTGGTATCGACGTGGGCGATTATCATCTGAACAAGCAGCAGGGCAGGACCTGGTTGCGCGTAAAAGGCGAGAAGGTGCTGAATACCGACGAAATGCAGTTAAGTGGGCAGCATAACTATACCAATGCGCTGGCTGCCTTAGCGTTAGCCGATGCCGTTGGCTTGCCGCGTGCAACCAGCCTGGCGGCGCTAACGTCCTATAACGGATTAGCGCATCGCTTTCAGTTAGTGCATGAACATAACGGCGTGCGCTGGATTAACGATTCAAAAGCCACCAACGTCGGCAGCACCGAAGCGGCGCTAAAAGGGTTGCAGGTCAAAGGCACGCTGTGGCTGCTACTCGGTGGAGACGGTAAAGCGGCAGATTTTTCGCCACTCAGGCGTTATCTGCAAGGCGATAATTTACGTTTGTTCTGCTTTGGCAAGGATGGTGATGAGCTGGCAGCGTTACGTCCTGAAGTCTCGGTACGTACCGACACCATGCAGCAAGCGATAGAGCAAATTGCCGCGCAGGTTCAGCCCGGTGACATGGTACTGCTATCGCCAGCCTGCGCCAGCCTCGACCAGTTCCGCAATTTTGAGCAGCGTGGCGACACGTTTGCGCAACTGGCGAAGGAGCTGAGCTGATGCGTATTCCTGGCATTGGATTGACGGGCTACTTCTCTGGCCGCCTGAAAGACTGGGTGATGGGATCGCGTGAAAGTGACGATACTTCGCTGGTGCTCTATGACCGAACCTTGCTGTGGTTGACCTTCGGCCTGGCGGTCATTGGTTTCATCATGGTGACATCAGCCTCCATGCCGGTAGGTCAACGCTTGTCAGAAGATCCGTTCTATTTTGCCAAACGTGATGCTTTTTATCTGGTGCTGGCACTGGGTATGGCACTGGTGACATTACGGGTCCCAATGGATTTCTGGCAGCGCTACAGCAACGTTATGTTGATGGCGACCGTGGTGATGCTGCTCATCGTATTGGTAGTGGGTAGCTCGGTAAATGGGGCATCACGCTGGATTGCTCTGGGCCCGCTGCGTATTCAGCCCGCCGAATTATCCAAGCTGGCGCTGTTCTGCTATCTCGCCAGTTATCTGGTGCGCAAAGTAGAAGAGGTCCGTAACAATTTTTGGGGCTTCTGTAAGCCGATGGGCGTGATGGTGGTACTGGCGGTATTGCTTCTGGCGCAGCCGGATCTCGGTACTGTCGTCGTGTTATTTGTTACCACGCTGGCGATGCTGTTCCTGGCGGGTGCAAAAATGTGGCAGTTCCTGGCGATTATCGGCTCCGGTATCTTCTCTGTGGTGCTGTTGATCATCGCTGAACCTTATCGTATGCGCCGTGTAACCTCTTTCTGGAACCCATGGGAAGATCCCTTCGGCAGCGGCTACCAGCTAACGCAGTCGCTGATGGCGTTTGGCCGCGGTGAATTTTGGGGGCAGGGACTCGGGAATTCAGTGCAAAAACTTGAGTATTTGCCTGAAGCTCATACCGATTTTATTTTCTCCATTATTGGTGAAGAACTCGGCTACATCGGTGTGGTTTTAGCGCTGTTAATGGTATTCTTCGTCGCTTTTCGCGCAATGTCGATTGGACGCCGCGCACTGGAGATCGATCAACGCTTTTCCGGGTTTTTAGGCTGTTCAATTGGCGTGTGGTTTAGTTTCCAGGCGCTGGTTAACGTCGGGGCGGCAGCGGGTATGTTGCCGACTAAAGGTTTGACGTTACCGTTGATCAGCTACGGCGGCTCCAGCTTGATCATTATGTCGACGGCGATCGTGTTCCTGTTGCGCATAGATTATGAAACGCGTCTGGCGAAAGCCCAGGCGTTTACCCGAGGTGGTCGATGAGCGGTAAGCGACTGATGGTGATGGCGGGCGGTACTGGCGGACATGTATTCCCCGGTCTGGCCGTTGCCCATCATCTGATGGAACAGGGCTGGCAGGTACGTTGGTTAGGAACTGCCGACCGTATGGAAGCTGATTTAGTGCCGAAGCACGGCATCGAAATTGATTTTATCCGCATCAGTGGATTGCGCGGTAAAGGCGTCAAAGCACAGCTGTTAGCACCGGCGCGTATTTTCAAGGCGTGGCGTCAGGCGCGAACCATCATGAAAGCATGGCAGCCGGACGTGGTGCTTGGCATGGGAGGCTACGTATCTGGTCCTGGCGGTTTAGCGGCGTGGAGTTGCGGCATTCCGGTGGTATTACATGAGCAAAACGGCATCGCCGGGTTGACTAACAAATGGCTGGCAAAGATAGCCAGCAAGGTGATGCAGGCTTTTCCCGGCGCGTTCCCGAAAGCGGACGTGGTGGGCAATCCAGTACGCAACGATGTATTGGCATTACCCTTACCGGAAGTACGTCTGGCCGGACGTAGCGGCCCGATTCGCGTCTTAGTGATAGGGGGCAGCCAGGGCGCACGCGTATTGAATCAAACGGTGCCCGAGGTGGCCGCCGAACTGGGCGAGCAAATCACGATTTGGCATCAGACCGGCAAAGGCGGGCTGCCTGAAGTGCAAAAAGCCTACGAGCAGACCGGGCAAACACAGCATAACGTGACCGAGTTTATTGATGATATGGCGGCCGCGTATGCCTGGGCTGATGTGGTGGTCTGTCGTTCCGGTGCGTTAACCGTGAGCGAAATTGCCGCAGCCGGATTACCCGCGATCTTTGTGCCGTTCCAGCATAAAGATCGCCAGCAATACTGGAACGCGTTACCGCTGGAGAAAGCGGGAGCGGCCAAAATTTTTGAGCAACCGCAATTTACTGCGGATGCCGTAGCGGACACGCTGCGCCACTGGGATCGCCAGACCCTGTTGATGATGGCTGAGAAAGCGCGTCAGGTGGCGATTCCCGATGCGACCGATCGGGTCGCGCTGGAAGTGGCTCGTGCCGCAAAGTAATGAATCTGGTCAGACCGACTGGCCTGTGCTCACGCTGAGCACAAACTGAAACAGCAGGTAATTGAGAGCGATGAATACACAACAACTGGCAAAACTGCGTTCTATCGTGCCTGAGATGCGTCGCGTCCGGCACATCCACTTTGTCGGCATCGGTGGTGCTGGCATGGGCGGTATTGCCGAAGTGTTAGCGAATGAAGGCTACCATATCAGCGGTTCTGATCTGGCGCCGAACCCAGTGACGCAGAATCTCGCTGCGCTGGGAGCAACAATTTATTTTAACCATCGCCCTGAGAACGTCACTGATGCCAGCGTTGTGGTGGTTTCCAGTGCGGTAGCGCAGGACAACCCGGAGCTGGTTGCCGCCAGGGAACAGCGTATTCCGGTAATCCGTCGTGCTGAGATGCTGGCGGAACTGATGCGCTTTCGTCATGGCATTGCGGTTGCGGGTACGCACGGTAAAACCACCACCACCGCCATGGTTTCAAGCATTTACGCCGAAGGCGGGCTGGATCCCACTTTCGTAAATGGTGGGTTAGTGAAAGCCGCAGGCACGCATGCGCGTCTCGGCAGCAGTCGTTACCTGATCGCGGAAGCGGATGAAAGCGATGCGTCGTTCCTGCATCTGCAACCGATGGTCGCCATTGTTACCAACATCGAAGCCGATCACATGGATACCTACCAGGGTGACTTCGAGAATCTCAAGCAGACGTTCATCAACTTCCTGCACAACCTGCCATTTTATGGACGTGCGGTGATGTGTGTCGATGACGTCGTGATCCGCGATTTGATCCCGCGCGTGGGCCGTCAAATTACGACGTACGGTTTCAGTGACGATGCTGATTTCCGTATTGAAAATTACGAGCAACGTGGCTCGCAGGGGCGTTTCACTTTAATGCGTCAGGATAAGCCGCGCCTGCACGTCACGCTGAATGCGCCGGGCCGCCATAACGCCCTCAATGCTGCTGCTGCGGTCGCGGTTGCCAGTGAAGAAGGCATTGATGACAACGCTATCCTGGCGGCGCTGGAAAGTTTTCAGGGTACGGGACGCCGCTTTGATCTGTTAGGCGAGTACCCAACTGAACCGGTTAATGGTCACGCTGGCAGCGCGATGCTAGTAGATGATTATGGCCATCATCCCACCGAAGTTGATGCCACGATTAAAGCGGCGCGTGCGGGCTGGCCCGATAAAAAGCTGGTGATGGTGTTTCAGCCGCATCGCTATACGCGAACTCGCGATCTGTTCGATGACTTCGCTAATGTGTTGTCACAGGTGGATGTGCTGCTGATGCTGGATGTTTATGCCGCCGGTGAAGCACCAGTCCCAGGAGCCGATAGCCGCTCGCTGTGTCGCACCATCCGGGGACGCGGGAAAGTTGACCCGATTTTAGTGCCAGACCATGAGGCGCTGCCGGAAATGCTGGCACCGTTGCTGTCGGGCAATGATCTGATCCTGGTACAGGGCGCGGGCAATGTGGGCAAGGTCGCGCGTAAGCTGGCTGACTGCAGGCTGCAACCGGAGGAGCATCATGGCTGAGAAAGTTGCGGTATTAATGGGCGGCACCTCGGCAGAGCGCGAGGTATCGCTGATGTCGGGTAACGCTGTTTTAGCGGGTCTGCGTGAAGCCGGTATCGACGCGCACGCGTTCGATACACGCGATATGCCGGTGCTGAAATTAAAAGAGCAGGGCTTCGCCAAAGCATTTATCGCGCTGCACGGACGTGGCGGCGAAGACGGCACGCTGCAGGCGGTGCTGGAGTTTATGGATCTGCCTTATACCGGCAGCGGTGTGATGGCCTCAGCCGTCACCATGGATAAATTACGCACCAAACTATTGTGGCAAGGCTGCGGTTTACCATCAGGACGCTTTGTCTGGCTGACGCGCCAGCAAATGAATGCAGGACTTGATGCAGAAACCCAGGCTGCTATCGCGGCGTTGGGCTTGCCGCTGTTTGTGAAACCGAGCTGTGAAGGCTCAAGCGTAGGCATTAGTCGCGTAAACACGTTGAGCGCATTGCCTGCGGCGCTGGAAGAAGCTTTTCGGCATGACGATGACGTGCTGATTGAAGCCTTTTTAAGCGGTGGCGAATATACCGTCGGTATTTTGGGCGAGCAAATTTTGCCTTCAATACAGATCAAGACCACCAGCGAGTTCTATGACTATGAAGCTAAATACCTTTCGGATGATACTCAATACTTCTGCCCCAGCGGTTTAAGTGCTGAGCGTGAAGCAGAATTACAGCAATTAGTATTAGCAGCCTGGCGTGCGTTAGGTTGCAGAGGGTGGGGGCGTGTGGATGTGATGATCGACGGCGAGGGCAACTTCCAGCTACTGGAAGCGAATACGTCACCCGGCATGACCAGCCACAGTTTAGTACCTATGGCAGCAAAGCAGGCGGGAATGACTTTTTCGCAGCTGGTTGCCCGTATTCTGGAGTTGGCCGACTGATATGTCACAGGCGGCGATGAATGCACGTAACCGTGAACCCCAGGAGCGCATTCGCTCTGGACGGAGTAACGGCGCCCGACTTTTTGGCATCGTATTTTTGCTGATCGTTGTGGGCATTATGGTTTTTGGCGGTTTAGTGGTGCTGAAGTGGATGAATGATGCATCACGCTTGCCGCTGTCGAAATTGGTGGTAACGGGGCAAACGCATTACACCACCCATGACGATATTCGCCAGGCGATTTTAACGCTCGGTGCGCCCGGCACGTTTATGTCGCAGGATGTTGACATTATCCAGCAGCAAATTGAGCGTCTGCCCTGGATTAAACAGGTCAGCGTGCGTAAACAGTGGCCGGACGAACTGAAGATTCATCTGGTTGAGTATACGCCAGTAGCGCGCTGGAATGATTTGCATATGGTAGACGCAGAAGGGAACGCCTTCAGCGTACCAGCCAATCACATCGGTAAGGAAATCATGCCGTTGTTGTATGGGCCAGAAGGCAGCGAGAAAGAGGTGCTGGCGGGGTATCACAGCATGGACGATGTACTTAAAGCCGGGAAGTTTACCCTGAAGGTCGCATCAATGACGGCGCGACGCTCCTGGCAGTTGGTCACCAGCGACGATGTACGCATTGAGCTGGGCCGCAGCGACACCATGAAGCGTCTGAACCGTTTTATTGAGCTCTACCCGGTACTGCAGCAGCAGGGTCAGAACGAGAACAAACGTGTCAGCTATGTGGATTTGCGATACGACTCGGGCGCTTCTGTGGGTTGGACGCCGGTAGTGATGGAGCCACAGGACAGTAATCAGCAACAGAACCAGGCACAGGCTAAACAACAATGATCAAGGCAACGGACAGAAAACTGGTAGTTGGACTCGAAATCGGCACCGCGAAGGTTGCCGCCCTGGTTGGGGAAATTCTGCCCGATGGCATGGTTAACATTATTGGGGTCGGCAGTTGCCCGTCCCGCGGAATGGATAAAGGTGGCGTAAACGACCTTGAGTCGGTAGTGAAATGCGTACAGCGCGCTATCGATCAGGCCGAGTTGATGGCTGACTGCCAGATCTCCTCCGTCTACCTTGCATTATCGGGCAAACATATCAGCTGTCAGAACGAAATCGGGATGGTTCCGATTTCCGAAGAGGAAGTGACTCAGGATGATGTGGAGAACGTAGTACATACCGCTAAATCGGTCCGCGTACGTGACGAACATCGCATCCTGCATGTTATTCCTCAGGAATATGCCATCGATTATCAGGAAGGCATCAAAAATCCGGTCGGTCTTTCCGGTGTGCGTATGCAGGCTAAAGTGCACCTGATCACCTGCCACAACGATATGGCAAAAAATATTGTCAAGGCAGTAGAACGTTGTGGCCTGAAAGTTGATCAACTGGTTTTTGCCGGCCTGGCATCCAGTTTTGCGGTGTTGACAGAGGACGAACGTGAGCTGGGGGTCTGTGTTGTCGATATTGGCGGCGGTACAATGGATATTGCGGTTTACACGGGAGGCGCGCTGCGTCACACCAAAGTGATCCCTTATGCAGGTAACGTGGTAACCAGCGATATTGCCTATGCATTTGGTACACCGCCAACGGACGCGGAAGCGATTAAAGTGCGTCACGGTTGTGCGCTGGGTTCTATTGTTGGAAAAGATGAAAATGTCGAAGTGCCGAGTGTTGGCGGTCGTCCTCCGCGCAGCCTGCAGCGTCAGACGCTGGCGGAAGTGATTGAACCGCGTTACACCGAGCTTTTGAATCTGGTCAACGACGAGATTCTGCAATTACAGGAACAACTGCGTCAGCAGGGCGTGAAACATCATCTGGCAGCCGGTATTGTATTGACGGGTGGTGCCGCGCAAATTGAAGGACTGGCGGCCTGTGCGCAACGCGTATTCCATACGCAGGTGCGCATTGGACAGCCGCTGAACATTACTGGACTAACTGACTATGCGCAGGAATCGTATTATTCAACCGCAGTGGGGCTGCTGCATTACGGCAAAGAGTCACACATGAACGGTGATGCAGAGACTGAAAAGCGTGCATCGGTAGGAAATTGGTTCAAGCGCATTAACAGTTGGTTGAAAAAAGAGTTTTAATTTTTGAAAAAGGAGATCATGCTGGTTTTTTTAGTGATCTCCAGGCGACAGGCACATAACGGAGAGAAATCATGTTTGAACCTATGGAATTAACCAATGACGCGGTGATTAAAGTCATCGGCGTCGGCGGGGGCGGCGGCAATGCCGTAGAGCACATGGTACGCGAGCGTATCGAAGGTGTGGAATTCTTCGCTGTTAACACGGACGCGCAAGCGTTGCGTAAAACAGCAGTCGGCCAGACTATCCAGATCGGTAATAACATTACTAAAGGTCTGGGTGCGGGTGCGAACCCGGAAGTGGGTCGTAACTCTGCAGAAGAAGATCGCGAAGCACTGCGTTCTGCGCTGGAAGGGGCAGACATGGTGTTTATTGCTGCAGGCATGGGCGGCGGTACCGGAACCGGTGCTGCGCCGGTGGTTGCTGAAGTCGCAAAAGATTTGGGTATCCTGACCGTTGCGGTAGTAACTAAACCTTTTAATTTTGAAGGCAAAAAGCGCATGGCATTTGCCGAGCAGGGTATCGCTGAGCTGTCTAAGCATGTCGATTCACTGATTACTATTCCTAACGACAAGTTGTTGAAAGTGTTGGGTCGCGGTATTTCACTGCTTGACGCGTTCGGCGCTGCCAATGACGTCCTGAAGGGCGCAGTGCAGGGTATCGCGGAACTGATTACGCGTCCGGGCCTGATGAACGTTGACTTTGCTGACGTGCGTACCGTGATGTCTGAAATGGGTTACGCCATGATGGGTTCTGGCGTGGCATGTGGTGAAGACCGCGCTGAAGAAGCAGCCGAAATGGCAATTTCCAGCCCGCTGCTGGAAGACATCGACCTGTCTGGCGCACGCGGCGTGCTGGTTAACATCACGGCAGGCTTTGATCTGCGTCTGGATGAGTTTGAAACCGTGGGTAACACTATCCGCGCCTTCGCCTCTGACAATGCAACTGTGGTGATCGGCACATCACTGGATCCAGAAATGAATGACGAACTGCGCGTCACTGTGGTGGCAACCGGTATCGGCATGGACAAACGTCCAGAAATTACGCTGGTGACCAACAAGCCTGCCAGCCAACCGGTTATGGATCATCGCTATCAGCAGCACGGCATGTCGCCGCTGCCGCAGGAGCAAAAACCGGCTGCGAAGGTAGTTAATGACCAGACTTCGCAATCTAATAAAGAACCTGATTACCTTGATATTCCAGCCTTTTTGCGTAAGCAGGCTGATTAAGAATATCCCTATTATTGGGAATCTCCGTTCTTTGTGCTAAAGTATCCACCCGCTGGTAAAGTATACTAGCGGTTGGAAAGGTAATATTGCGAGATAATACGATGATCAAACAAAGGACATTAAAACGTATTGTTCAGGCGACAGGTGTCGGTTTGCATACCGGCAAGAAAGTCACACTGACATTGCGCCCTGCGTCGGCTAATACCGGGGTCATCTATCGTCGCACCGACTTGAATCCACCGGTTGATTTCCCGGCTGATGCAAAATACGTGCGCGACACCATGCTAAGTACTTGCCTGGTGAATGATGACGGCGTGCGTATTTCAACGGTTGAACACCTGAATGCTGCTCTGGCGGGATTAGGTATCGACAACATTATTGTTGAAGTTGATGCGCCAGAAATCCCGATCATGGACGGCAGCGCTGCACCGTTCATCTATTTGCTGATGGATGCAGGTATCGAACAACTGAACAGTGCGAAGAAATTCGTACGTGTTAAGCAAACTGTCCGGGTTGAAGATGGCGATAAATGGGCCGAGATCAAGCCTTACAATGGCTTCTCGCTTGACTTCACTATCGACTTTAATCATCCGGCAATCGATTCCAGCTCTCAGCGTTATCAGATGAAGTTTTCTGCTGATGCGTTTGTTCGCCAAATCAGCCGTGCGCGTACATTTGGCTTTATGCGTGAGATCGAATATCTGCAGTCTAAAGGCCTGTGCCTGGGCGGTAGTTTAGATTGTGCGATAGGTCTGGATGATTTCCGCGTCCTGAATGAAGACGGCCTGCGTTTTGAAGATGAATTCGTTCGTCACAAAATGTTAGATGCAATTGGCGACCTGTTTATGTGTGGCCACAATATTATTGGCGCGTTTACCGCGTTCAAATCTGGTCACGCATTGAATAACAAGCTGCTACAAGCTGTTTTGGCTAAGCAAGAAGCCTGGGAATGGGCAACTTTCGAAGACGAAGCGGAATTGCCGCTGGCATTCAAAGCACCGAATCTGGTTCTGGCTTAATTACCTCAGAACATCTGAAACGGCTGGCTATGCTGACACTCTCTCCGGTCAGCGTCGTCAGCCGTTTTTTATTGCCTCGCTGTTATCTGCATGACGTTGCGACGTTGCTCGCAAACAAATGTTCCAGTTGTTGAATTGCTAAACAAACAGCTGCGTTTTATTCCAGAGCCACTTTAAACCCAGGTGTAGACACGCCACATTAATGATACTATCTCAGGCGTTTTTACAGGCTTAACACCACTGCATTTCGCAGTTAATAAATAATCATGGATGCGCAAGGCAAGCCTTGGGCGATGGAAAGGTTGTGATCGGAATTCTTTTACGCTGGCGACAATTAGGCAGACGCTATTTCTGGCCTCATCTCCTGTTGGGGATGGTGGCGGCCAGTCTTGGCTTACCGGCGAGCGCACAGAATTCTGACCTTAACGTTTCATCAGACTCACCAGCCAGTAGTTTGTTTATTGGCAATGCTGCCCGCTTCGATCACCTGATTCGCTTACAGGAAGCGGCAAGACGCCCTAATTTTACGGTCGATTACTGGCATCAACATGCTATTCGCACCGTCATTCGTCATCTCTCTTTTACGCTAACGCCACAGGCGCAGGCTGATGAACCGGGCGAATTACCGTTGGCGGCTCAAAAGCTGGCGTTGATTGACTCCCTTCATGCTTTGCTGACTTCCCACGCTGCACTACGCGTTGCGCCGCAGGAAAAATATTTAAAACCTCATCCCGCTGCCCAGACGTTTGCCTGTATTGAGCGACACGTTAAAGCAAACGGCATTCGCGCCGGACCCTTCTTGCTCTAAACTTTTTGGTTACTTCACTCTTTTAGTTTTCGCAGCCCGTGATGTCACGGCTGAATTGAGAATATATTTATTATGTTAATTAAAATGTTGACCAAGGTTTTTGGTAGCAGCAATGATCGTACTTTGCGTCGTATGCGCAAAGCTGTTGATGTCATCAATAAGATGGAACCGGATTTCGAAAAGCTCTCTGATGATGAGCTCAAGGGTAAAACTGACCTGTTTCGCGAGCGCCTGAAAAAAGGTGAAACGCTGGAAAGCCTGATTCCTGAAGCCTTTGCGACGGTGCGTGAAGCGAGTAAGCGTGTATTCGGCATGCGTCATTTCGACGTTCAGTTGATTGGCGGCATGGTATTAAATGACCGCTGTATCGCGGAGATGCGTACGGGTGAAGGTAAAACCCTGACGGCAACGTTGCCCGCCTATCTCAATGCCTTAACCGGTAAAGGCGTCCACGTGGTTACCGTGAACGACTATCTGGCCCAGCGCGATGCGGAAAACAACCGCCCTCTGTTCGAATTCCTTGGCTTGTCGATTGGTATCAATCTGCCAGGTATGCCTGCGCCCGCTAAGCGCGAGGCCTATGCCGCCGATATTACATACGGCACTAACAACGAATACGGCTTCGACTACCTGCGCGATAACATGGCGTTCAGCCCGGAAGAGCGTGTGCAACGTAAACTGCATTACGCTTTAGTGGATGAAGTTGACTCCATTTTGATCGACGAAGCGCGTACACCGCTGATCATCTCTGGTCCTGCTGAAGACAGTTCTGACCTGTATATTAAGGTCGATAAAATTATTCCGCATCTGATTCGCCAGGATAAAGAAGATTCCGACACCTTTCAGGGTGAAGGGGATTTTTGGGTGGATGAAAAAGCGCGTCAGGCCCACATGTCTGAACGTGGTCTGGTTAAAGTAGAAGAGCTGCTGGTTAGCCAGGGCATCATGGACGAAGGCGAGTCCCTGTATTCGCCAACGAACATCATGCTGATGCACCATGTCACCGCTGCGCTGCGTGCTCATGCGTTATTCACCCGTGATGTGGATTACATCGTAAAAGACGGTGAAGTGGTGATCGTTGATGAGCATACCGGACGAACTATGCAAGGTCGTCGCTGGTCTGATGGCCTGCATCAGGCGATTGAAGCGAAAGAAGGCGTGGAAATTCAGAATGAAAACCAGACGCTGGCCTCGATCACTTTCCAGAACTATTTCCGTATTTACGAAAAACTCGCTGGTATGACCGGCACCGCCGACACTGAAGCCTTTGAATTCAGTTCGATTTATAAGCTGGATACGATTGTGGTGCCCACTAACCGGCCGATGGTGCGTAAGGATCTGCCTGATCTGGTCTATATGACGGAGAAAGAGAAGATTGACGCGATCATCGAAGATATTCGCGAGCGTACCGCGAACGGACAACCGGTGCTGGTGGGTACGATTTCGATTGAAAAATCAGAAGTGGTATCAAATGAGCTGACGCGTGCGGGTATCAGGCACAATGTATTGAACGCCAAATTCCATGCCCGCGAAGCAGACATCGTAGCGCAAGCAGGCCAGCCTGGCTCGGTAACGATTGCCACCAACATGGCGGGTCGTGGTACTGACATCATGCTGGGCGGTAGCTGGCATGCTGAAGTTGCCGAACTCGAAGCGCCCAGCGAAGCGCAAATCGAAGAGATTAAAGCTGCGTGGCAGGTCCGTCACGATGCGGTTCTCGCTTCAGGTGGTTTACATATCGTAGGGACAGAGCGTCACGAATCACGTCGTATCGACAATCAGCTACGTGGGCGTGCCGGCCGTCAGGGTGATGCCGGTTCATCGCGTTTCTATTTGTCGATGGAAGATGCGCTGATGCGTATTTTCGCCTCGGATCGCGTTTCGAATATGATGCGTAAACTCGGCATGAAGCCGGGTGAAGCCATTGAGCATCCGTGGGTCACCAAAGCCATTGCCAATGCCCAGCGCAAAGTTGAGAGTCGCAACTTCGATATTCGTAAGCAATTACTCGAATATGATGATGTAGCTAATGACCAGCGTCGCGCTATTTACAGCCAACGTAATGAATTACTGGATGTTTCTGATGTAAGCGAAACCATCAATAGCATTCGCCAGGATGTCTATAAAACCACCATCGACACCTATATCCCGCCACAATCGCTTGAGGAAATGTGGGATGTACCTGGGTTGGAAGAGCGTTTGCGCAATGATTTTGATCTGGATCTGCCCATCGCAGAGTGGCTGGACAAAGAGCCGGATCTGCATGAAGAAACGTTACGCGAACGTATCATGGAGCAGGCAATGGTCGGCTACGCCGCTAAAGAAGAGGCGGTTGGCGCTGAAACGATGCGTAGTTTTGAGAAAGGTGTTATGTTGCAAACGCTGGATTCCCTGTGGAAAGAACATCTGGCAGCAATGGATTATTTGCGTCAGGGTATCCATTTACGTGGGTACGCGCAGAAAGATCCCAAGCAGGAATACAAACGTGAATCTTTCGCTATGTTTGCAGCGATGCTGGAATCACTGAAATATGAAGTGATCAGTACGCTGAGCAAGGTTCAGGTGCGCATGCCGGAAGAGATCGAGGCGATGGAGCAGCAGCGTCGTGAAGAAGCCGAGCGTCTGGCACAGCAGCAACAGCTGAGTCACGTTGATGATGAAAGCTTAGCCGCAGAAGCGTTAGCGCAGCAAGGCGGCGAACGTAAAGTTGGCCGTAATGACCCTTGTCCTTGCGGCTCAGGTAAAAAGTACAAACAGTGTCATGGTCGTCTGGCCTGATCAATCCGAAGCAAAAAAGGAGCCACTGGCTCCTTTTTTTGGTCAGGTGATTACTGCAAGCTGCATTATACAGCGTCGGCAAACAGCACATCTTCTTTAAACCTGACGTTATGACAGGACAAATCACCCGATAAAGTGAAAACCCAGCGGGACGGCCTGTTCCGCGTGATCGCATCTGGGGCGCTAAAGCGATTAACTTCCTTTAAGCCATGTTTTAAAATCGGCATTCATTCAGCCATAACCACTGGATATTACTCATGAAGCATTTGCAGGTCGCAGTAGGTATTATTCGCGACGCCGATAAACAAATTTTCCTTGCCCAGCGTGCAGCGACCTCATACATGGCCAATAAGTGGGAATTTCCCGGCGGTAAAATTGAGGCGGGAGAAAGCGCCGAACAGGGTTTGGTTCGCGAATTACTGGAAGAAACCGGCATTGAAGTCACCGAGGCCCGGGCGATTGGCGAGGCCGATCATACGTATGACGATCTTCGCGTGACGTTGCATTTCTTTCTGGTTGAAGGCTGGAAAGGGGAGCCCTGGGGACGCGAAGGGCAGCCGCAGCGCTGGGTTGCGCAGCATGCGCTAGTCGCAGAAGAGTTTCCTCCCGCTAACCATCAGCTCATTGCGCGGCTTATTGCAGGTGAATTTTAAAAACGGGGCGTATTGCCCCACTTAATGCTTAACGGTCTTCTTCGCTCCAGTCATCGCTGTCGTTCAGATCACTACTGCTGGGAATGCGTTTCTCTTCGGTAGCCCATTCACCTAAATCGATTAGCTGACAGCGTTTGCTGCAAAAAGGCCGCCACGGGCTCAGTTCATCCCAGATGACATCTTTGCCGCATTGTGGGCATTTAACGGTAAGGATTTCTTGCTGCATTTTCACCTCTAACAACAGGCCAGTTGAAAATTAAGTCTTGCTGGCACTTCGCCGCGATCGCTGTCGAACGGCATAAAACGGATGGCATAACGGTTTTTATGACCAGAAACTTGCGGATAAAGCGAATCGTTCAGCTGTAGCTGCAAACGCAGTAAGTCCGCGCCTTCGGCATTATCCTGATAAAAACCGTTCAGGCTGGTTTGATTGCGAAACGCACTTGACTGGCGAATCAAATCCAGAATAATTGCCAGCGAGCTATACAATGGCGCCAGTGTATCAAGCCAGGCGCTCACCTGCTTATCACGTATTTCCTGCGGCTGATGGAGCCAGATGTACAGACTGGGTAAGTCAAAGCTGCAACAGCCGCCGGGAATACTTAAACGCTGACGGACCAAACCGATCAGACGATCTTCGCGCAGCTGTTGCCCCATGCGTGGCGCATTCATTAGCTGGCTTGATTGCGCTTTTAATTTGTCGCGCAATACTTCTACCAGCGTCATGTCGACGCCCGGCACATCAGCCCAGGCGCGCAATTTTTGCTGTTGCCGCTCCAGCTCTTTCAGCAATTCAGTACGTATATCGCCGCGCTCAAAAATATCGAGCAATTCACTAATCAGGCGAAAGAAATTTAGTGCATTTGCGGTATTACTGAGCGGTACAATTTCCTGCAACTGATTCATCAGAAATTCAACACGTAACCAGGTACGCATTTTTTCATTCAGGGGATGTTCAAAAAGAACGATTGTACTCATATTGTTAATCCTGTTGCGTTGCCGCTAACGCCAGATAGCGTTGATGGAGTTCGGCAATCTGCGGCAGCGTATCTTTAGGCGCGCCACTATTATCAATGATGTCATCAGCGCAGGCGAGGCGCTGATGGCGTGTGGCCTGCGCTGAAAGAATAAGTTGGGCCTGCGTTAGCGAGATGTTATCTCGCAGTTGGGTGCGTTCCAGCTGTGTCGCTTCGTCAACATCAACCACTAATATGCGATCGGCTTGATGCTGTAGCTGATTTTCCACCAGCAGCGGCACTACCCATAAAACGTAAGGCGAGCTGGCTTCAGCTTTAAGCTGCTGCGTGCGGGCATTAATCAATGGATGTAGCAGATGGTTTAACCAGGCCTTCTCTTCTGGCGACTGAAAAATAATTTCGCGTAAACGGGTGCGAAAAAGCGAGCCTTGCTCCGTGAGCATCCACTTACCGTGACGTTCCACAATGGCCTGCAAAGCGGGCGAACCAGGTTCAACGACTTCGCGCGCAATGACATCAGCATCAATAATTGTCACGCCCAGCGCCGCAAAACCATGGGCAATCGTACTTTTCCCGCTGCCGATACCACCGGTCAGCGCTACGGTATAAGGCATAAGGTTCTCTCAATCACGCTTTAAACGGCTGAATAATCGTTAAGTTCTGATATTAAAACGCAAAAGTGCGCGTCAGATCACTTTCGTGTTTTTCAGCTAAATTTATCGGATTGTAGCTTAAATAAAGTGAAATTCGCAGTCTTGCGGCAGGATGATTAGCGCGTATCATCACACCACTGGAGCCGTGCTTGCTTCACGAACTGCGGTTCGTTGCCACTAACCAGGACACTATTTATGCGTATCGAAGAAGATTTAAAACTGGGCTTTAAAGATGTATTAATCCGCCCTAAGCGTTCTACCCTGAAGAGTCGCTCCCAGGTTGAGCTGGAGCGCAGCTTTACCTTCAAACATTCTGGTCTGAACTGGAGCGGTGTGCCGGTTATCGCTGCCAACATGGATACTGTGGGTACTTTTCTGATGGCAGAAGCGCTGGCCAGCTTCAGTATCCTGACTGCGGTTCACAAACATTACAGCGTGGATGACTGGCGTGCGTTTATTCAGCGCGTTCCCGTTTCTGTGCTGAAGTCCGTCATGGTTTCAACCGGCACTTCTGACGCTGATCTTAACAAGCTCATCGCCATCATGGCTCTCTCTGATGATCTGCAATTTATCTGCATTGATGTTGCCAATGGTTATTCCGAACACTTTGTCGAATTTTTACAACGTGCGCGTGAAGCCTTTCCCGGCAAAACGATTTGCGCAGGTAATGTGGTAACAGGCGAAATGGTCGAAGAGCTTATCCTTTCTGGTGCGGATATTGTCAAAGTTGGCATTGGCCCCGGCTCCGTTTGCACCACGCGCGTGAAAACGGGCGTGGGCTATCCGCAGCTCTCTGCGGTGATTGAATGCGCTGACGCCGCGCATGGCCTGAGTGGGCAAATTGTCAGTGATGGCGGCTGCGCGGTGCCGGGCGACATTGCTAAAGCCTTTGGCGGAGGCGCAGATTTCGTCATGCTAGGGGGTATGCTCGCCGCACACGACGAATGTGAAGGTAGCGTAGTGGAAGAGAACGGTGAAAAATTCATGCTGTTTTATGGTATGAGTTCTGAATCCGCCATGAAGCGTCATGTTGGCGGCGTGGCCGGTTATCGTGCAGCTGAAGGTAAAACAGTGAAATTGCCGTTGCGCGGGCCGGTTGAAGAAACGGCACGCGATATTCTTGGTGGTCTCCGTTCTGCCTGTACGTATGTCGGGGCTGAGCGTTTGAAAGAGCTGACTAAGCGCACCACCTTCATTCGCGTTGCCGAGCAAGAAAATCGGGTATTCAACCGCTGATGCAACAGGGCGCGGTATCGCCAGCGCGCCCTTAATGCATGGCATCTCCTAAACCAAATACCGGCAAATACATGGCAATGACCAGCGTGCCAACGATTCCGCCAATAATTACCATCATCATCGGCTCCAGTGACGCAGACAGACTGTCGGCGCGAGACAAGGTTTGTCCTTCATGCCACTCAGCGAGACGCGCCAGCATCACGTCTAATGCGCCAGCTTCTTCACCGACTCGCACCAGTTGACAACACAATGCAGTAAAAAGTGGATGCGTGTTCAGTGCCTGATGCAGCGGTTTTCCTTGCGCGATGTGATATTGCAATTCGGTAATGGCCTCGCGCCATATTATTGAAGAAAGCGTCATCTGCACCGCTTCTAATCCTTGCAGTAATGTCAGCCCGGCTTGCTGCGTTAGCTGTAGAATAGTGTAGATCTGCGTAAGCTGGCTACCGCGCCATAAGCCAGCAAGTAAGGGAATGCGTAATAACAGTCGCTGTTCATAACGTTGCCAGTCGGTTGACCGACAATGCAACTGTTGCCCGCCCAAAAACATCAGCACCATCAAAAAAGCCAGCTGCAAGCCCCATGTCTGTAGCCCCGCAGAAAGTTGCATTACAGCGGCGGTAAACACAGGAAGGGGAGCGTCAAAGGCTGCATAAACGGAAACGAATTCCGGTAACACAAAAAGCAACATACCGCAGGAAACAGCGATAGCCACCAGTAAGATAAACAGAGGGTAACGTAGCGCTTTTATTACCTTATTCCACAGGTGTTGCTGCCGTGCCTGTTGTTGCGCCAGCTGCTCGCAACAGACATCCAGCTGACCGGTTAATTCCCCCACCTCCATAAGCGCAGAATAAAGAGGTGGAAAAATTTGTGGCCATTGCCGCAATGCCTGCGAAAAGGGTTCGCCTGATAGTACGTGCTGTTGCAGCGCCGATAACAGAGCCTGCCAGCCCTTATGCGGATGACCTTCAGCGAGCAGCGATAACCCTTCCGAAAGGGGCAGTCCCGCTTTCAGCAAAGTCGCAAGTTGCCGTATCAGATCAATTTTCTGCTGCCAT
Source organism: Mixta mediterraneensis (assembly GCF_030283135.1). Lineage (NCBI taxonomy): Bacteria > Pseudomonadati > Pseudomonadota > Gammaproteobacteria > Enterobacterales > Erwiniaceae > Mixta > Mixta mediterraneensis. The sequence goes on from NZ_JASUAZ010000015.1 coordinate 90,436, forward strand.
TTCCAGTCACGCTGGCGCCAGACCTTATCCCGTTTCCAGTTGACTGGCAGCAGGCCGCATTCAGCCAGGCTCACAACCAGCCGATCGCTATTTAACGCCAGACTTTTGCCGCTTTGCAATTCGCCTTTGCTGTCTACCGCTTGCCAGCTGAATAAACACAGATTAGCCATCGTCCAGTCCTATCACGCGCTGCATTTCCTCCAGCGAAGTATCACCCCGGCTGACAGCTTCCAGGCCGGCAGCCAGCAGCGTTCGCATTCCCTGCTGTTTTGCCAGAGCGAGCAGGCTGTCGAGCGGCATTTCCGCAGCAATAGCATTTTGTAATTTCGCGGTGACCGGTAACAGTTCAAACAGCGCCAGCCGACCAAAATAGCCGGAAAAGCAGTGATCGCAGCCAGGGGCTCGCCAGGTTTGTAGGGTTCCAGGCCAAAGCTCAGCCGGATAGTGAGCGACGGCTTGTGCCGGCTGGCGACAGTGTGGACACAAACGTCTGACTAAACGCTGTGCAATAATCAAACGCAAGGCAGGTCCCAGCAGGTAACCGGGAATGCCCATCTGATGTAACCGCGTCAGTGTTTCTGCCGTAGAATTCGTATGCAGCGTTGATAAAACCAGATGCCCGGTTTGTGCTGCCTTCACAGCGATTTCTGCCGTTTCCGCATCACGAATTTCGCCCACCATGATTACATCGGGATCCTGACGCAACAAGGCACGCAGCACGCGATTAAAATCGAGGCCACACTTTGGATTGATCTGCGTTTGGTTAATGCCGGGCAGTGGAATTTCAATCGGATCTTCCACGCTACACAGATTTCTTTCTGGCTTATTGAGCGCACTTAATCCGCTGTAAAGCGTAAAGGTTTTGCCGCTACCGGTTGGGCCAGTCACCAGAATCAAACCCTGCGGCTGCGCCAGTGCAGCGGACAAAAGCCGCAGCTGGTTGGCCGGTAACCCCAGTTTTTCCAGAGATAAAGCAGCGCCTTCGCTTTGCAGCAGACGAATGACCGCCTTTTCCCCATGCTGGATCGGCAACGTAGACAGGCGGAATGACGCAGGTTTACCTTTAAGTTCCAGACTAAATTGTCCGTCTTGTGGTAAGCGGCGCTCAGCGGTATCCAGCCCACCCAGAATTTTCAGCCTGGCTAATAGCGCGGCAGGTTGTGCGTCTGGCAGTGAGGAGAGCGGCTGCAGCACACCATCAATGCGTAATCTTATCCGTAAGCCGTGTTGTAACGGTTCGATATGGATGTCTGAGGCACGACGTTGCAGCGCCTGGCACAAAATCTGCTGGGTTGCTTCAATAGCGGATTCAGTGGGGGCGGTTTCCTGGGCCACTGAGGGTTGCCCACCATGCCGGAAGTGATCCATCCGTGCCTGTGGCCAGCTTTCGATTTCAATCTGGCATTGACTGGCAAAGTGCAGCGCTTCAGCAAGGCCAGCAGGAATAGGGTCAGCAACGGCGATGCGTAGTTGTGTGGCATCGTGATGCAAAACGATGGCCTGATAACGCTGGCACAGTAAAGCTATTGCATCCTCAGGCTTTTTCATCGCTGGCTCCCTTATCAGCGAAGCGGAACTGTTCCAGACAGTTATTTTGCAGGCTGCTATTGTTGCTGATACAACTGCGCTGCCAGCTGATGCCGCCTTCGGTGCTGTCCCAAACCGGCAGCATTTCCACACTCAGGCCGTTCAGGCTTTCCTGCCCCGTTAACGTGATATTACCGTTAGTCACGCTTACGGATGAAACATAGCGCGAGCCTTTTGCTAAAGGGATACCATGCTGTCCGGCCTGACATTGGCCTGGGCCACCGCGCTCAATGGCGCAGAGCTCTACCGCAGTCTTATAGGGGATCATCGTTTGTAGCATGTCGGTAAGTGCGGCGCGCTGAAGATAACTTTGATAGGCGGGCAGACCGATGGCGCTGAGAATGGCGACAATGCCGACCACAATCATCAATTCGATCAAAGTAAATCCACGTTGATCATTCATTCCATGCCTCCTGAATAATAAGAAGGCCACAGCCTAAAAATTTTACCGGCTAAGCGACAGCAGCCGATTCAGCGGATGGAAGATGTTACGCGGACAAGGAGAGCTATTGCAGATCAGAGCGCAACGTGATGGAACGCAGCTCGCAAAATGTGCCGGTCCAGAACCCCGGCACCGACATTTATTTTTGCTGGAAACGCATCGACAGATCGAGCGCACGGACATGTTTAGTCAATGCGCCCACCGAGACATAATCAACACCAGTTTGCGCGATTTGCGGCAGCGTGGTTTCGGTAACATTGCCAGAAACTTCAAGCAGCGCACGACCATCGGTAAGCCTGACGGCTTCACGCATGTCATCAAGGCTAAAATTATCCAGCATGACAATATCGGCAGAGGCATCCAGCGCCTGGCTTAACTCGTCTAGTGTCTCCACTTCGACTTCAACCGGTACGTCAGGATGTAGCCAAAAGGCTTTTTCAACTGCCTGGCGTATCGACCCGCTGGCGATGATATGGTTTTCTTTAATTAAAAACGCATCTGACAGCCCGAGACGATGATTGCTGCCGCCACCGCACAATACTGCATATTTCAGCGCAGTACGCAGGCCAGGCAAGGTTTTACGCGTATCCAGCAGCTGCGTCTGGCTACCTTTTAGCAACTTCACGTAACGGCTGACTTCGCTGGCTACGCCTGACAGTGTCTGCACAAAATTCAGCGCGGTGCGTTCGGCGGTAAGCAGCAGGCGAGCGGGCCCGTCAATTTCAAACAGCAGTTGATCAGGCATGACAGTTTGACCATCTTCTACATGCCAGGTCAGCGACGCGTGCGAACCCAGCTGGATAAACACTTCTTCAACCCAACGTTTACCACAGAAAACACCGGCTTCACGGGTAATAACCTGCGCATGGGTCAGGCTTTCAGCAGGCAGCAACTGCGCGGTAATATCGCGATCGCTATCAATATCGCCGCCCAGATCTTCCTGTAGAGCGCGTGCGACGGCTTCAGGTATATCGTTTTCGATGCGTTCAATCAGCGCCTGGCGGCGGCTGTCTGGATCATAACGACGCATGGACATAAGCGTTCTGCTCCAAAAAGGCCAAATGAATGTAGCGTCCACAATAGCCCGAAAGATTATCTCACGCCAGTCAGATGCGCAGCTTTGTTTAGTATCCTTAACTTACACCGATTATTCACCTTTACCGTGACGCATTAAGGCGCAAGAAGCCCTTTAAATTCATGCTATTCTCAGCCAGGTCTGGATAAGGGAGTCGGCATGAAAATTGAACAAGGTTGGCTAAGCGGCGTGCGTCAGGTGCCTTCTCCGCACTGCAACGATCGGCCTGATGAGGAAGTACCTTCGCTACTGATTATCCACAATATCAGCTTACCGCCGGGCGAATTTGGTGGACCGTGGATTGATCAGCTTTTTACGGGGGCCTTGCCTGCTGATGCGCATCCCTATTTTGCCGATATTGCGCACTTACGTGTGGCGGCGCATTGTTTAATTCGTCGTGATGGCGAAATCGTTCAATATGTGCCGTTTGATAAACGAGCCTGGCATGCGGGTGTTTCACAGTTTGAAGGACGTGATAACTGCAACGATTATTCGATTGGCATTGAGCTTGAGGGAACCGATGTTGAGCCGTACACCGAGGCGCAATATCAGTCATTACAACGGATTACGCAGTTATTGATGCAGAGTTATCCGCTTACACTATCGCGTATAACCGGACACAGCGATATTGCTCCGGAACGGAAAACCGATCCCGGTCCGGCCTTTGACTGGCATTATTATAAGCAGCTGTTAACGCGATAAAATTCTGAATGATTCGGAGTCTGTATGACGTTATTTACCTTGTTATTAGTTTTAGGCTGGGAACGCCTGTTTAAACTGGGCGAGCACTGGCAGCTCGATCACCGGCTTGAATCCGTTTTCCTTCATCGTCGGCATTTCTCAATGATACGTACGCTATTGATGATGGTACTGGCGATGGCAATTACTACGCTGGTTATATGGAGCCTGAAAGGGGGGCTGTTTGGCGTGGTGCAGTTGCTGTTTTGGATCATGACGGGATTGCTATGTATTGGTGCAGGCTCAGTGCGATTGCATTATCACAGCTATCTGAAAGCGGCCAGCCATGATGATGCTGCGGCGCATCAGGCGATGGCGGCTGAATTAACCCTGATCCACGGCGTGCCGGTTGAATGCAGTGAGCGCGAATATCTCCGTGAACTGCAAAACGCGCTGATCTGGATTAACTTTCGTTTTTACCTTGCGCCGCTGTTTTGGTTCGTGATCGGGGGGCCGTGGGGACCCGTTTTGCTGGTGGGTTACGCGTTTCTACGGGCCTGGCAAAGCTGGCTGGCGAAGCATCAAACGCCAATAGCGCGAGCACAATCAGGTGTAGATGGCATTTTGCACGTGGTGGACTGGGTTCCGGTCCGGCTGGCGGGTGTGGCCTATGCGCTGTTGGGTCATGGGGAAAAGGCATTGCCAGCCTGGTTTGCCTCGCTCACCGATCGCCATCGCTCACAATATCAGGTGCTGACCAGCCTGGCGCAGTTCTCGCTGGAACGCGATCCGCATACCGATAAAGTTGAAACGCCACGCATTGCGGTCGCGTTAGCGAAGCGTATTTCGCTGGTGTTGGTTGTGGTGGTCGCGCTGTTAACGATTTACGGCACGTTAGTGTAATCGGCAGGCGGTACGTCAGAATCAGGCGCACCGTCTTTTACGCCATTCGGCTAATCTCAGGCGTGCATGGCGTCTGGCGATCCATAACGGATCGCCTTCACGTTTAGTATGATTTCGGACACGGCACGCCAGCCCGTCGCATGCTTCCTCAACGCTAAATTCAGCCATTTCCGCCCATACGTATCGACAACAGACGCACAAAAAATTTAAACGGGAAGCGTGCCATTCCCGTTTATTCTGAACTGACGGTTCATCTTCCTGAGTCAGAAACCGGCAAATTATTTATTATTTTGTAGGGACGCCAGCCACTGCCTGAAGGTATGTAAGTTCCGGTAGATAGGTTCGTCTTGCTCCAGTGCTCTGGCCATATCTTTTGTTTGATACTGCATCCAGTATTTATCGAACTCAGCTTCGCCATTGGCTCCGTACTCCCTAAAAAACAGGCCCTCTCCATTTAACAGTCGTCGAATAAGGGTTTCAGAGCCAATATTTTTGGTATTGCCACTTCCGGGCCTGTCCACAGCCAGTCGCCATTTTTCCTGGACAAAGAATTCAAAATTCCGCGCAACAGAAACGATGCTTTCAAAATTATCTAAATTGTATGACTCTAGCTCATCAACTAAATACGAATCTATTTCCAGTCGATAATCGGCTACATCTTCATGGTAAGTGTCAATACCGATCGAATTCTGACCCACCCTGCCAAAGTAAAACTGACCCACCCCCTTTGAATCATTCGAGCGTTGTTGCTTTCGTTTTCTTCTGGAGTTGACCGCTTTTCAGCTTATCTTTCAG